>NZ_JBFWZI010000006.1:0-97690 GCF_050185545.1 Reyranella sp.
ACGTTCCTGATCGACAAGACCGGCACCGTCGCCAAGGTGTGGCACAAGGTGAAAGTGCCGGGCCACGTCGCCGAGGTGCTGGAAGCGGTCAAGGGGCTGAAGTAAGCGGCGGCGCTCTTCATGCTCCCCCCCAGCTTCGCTGGGGAGGTGTCCGCGTCTTCGCGGACGGAGGGGTCACGGCTTTCTTAGCTGGGAGCGCGCCACTCATAGGCGCTAACTTTACAGAAGGCCTCACCCTGAGGAGCGGTCCGGAGGGCCGCGTCTCGAAGGGTCGGCAACAGACCGGGTGCTGCGACACCGCTTCTCCAGCGATCTCGTGTGTCGCCCATCCTTCGAGACGGCCGCTGCGCGGCGATGAGGACTTTGTTGGTCCGGCCAAAGTTAGCGCCTATGAGCGCGCCATTCCAGTGGCGCTCATGGGATGTGTGATCGGCAAGAAAGCGCCATCGGAGTGGCGCGCTCCCAGCCATGACCTCCGTCGCCGTAAGACGGCGACACCTCCCCAGCGAAGCTGGGGAGGAGAAGAGCTTACTCACCGCTTCCCCGGCGACCAGCCATAGATCTTCTCCAGCGAGCCGCCCATCAGCTGGGCGCGATCGCTGGCGGACAGGCGGTCGGTGACGCGGAAGGAGTCGACGCCTTCCCTGTAGGTGAGTAAGGCGACGGCGCGCGTCCAGTCGGTGCCCCACATGCAACGCTGCAAGCCGAAGGCGTCGAAGATGCGGCCGAGCGGATCCCAGATGTCCTTGTAGGGAAACTTCTCGTGGCTGAGTGTGCAGGCGCCGGTGATCTTGACGACGATGTTCTTGTGCGGCGCCAGCGCCAGGAGCTTCGGCAGCTCGACCCAGGGTTCACGTGGTGCCGGCGGCGCCATCGGCTGCTCGAGGCCGAGATGGTCGATGACGAGGGTCGTGTCGGGATGGCGTCGCGCCATCTCGGCGACCTGCTCGAGACGGCCGCGGCACATCAGGTTGACCGGCAGGTCATGCCTGCCAGCGGCGGAGAGAACCCGACCGATCCCCGGGTCGGCGGCATCCGTAGAGACATCGGGGCCCATCATGATGCGGATCGCGACCGTTCCGTCCATGGCGGCCCATTCGGCGATCGTGTCGCCGACCTTGGGATCGTTGGGATCGACCGGCTTGATGACGGCGAACCGATCGGGGTGAGCCTTCTGAACGGCCACAGCATAACTCGCGTCCCAGCGATACATGGTCCACACCGAGACCAGCAGGCCGCCGTCGACTCCGACCTCGTCCATCGCCTTGATCATGTCCTGGGCGGTGACCTCCGGCGGCCCCGCCAGCACGGCAGCCCACGGCCGGCCCGGATGGTTGCGCTCGTAGCAATGGACTTGTGCGTCGATCGTCGGCATCGGTCATTCCTCCTATGAAGATCGGGGCGGGTACCGCCCCGATCTTCTCAGTATCGGTGGTGCAGACCCGCGTGCTGCGTGCCTCCCCAGCGAAGTTCGCGCGAGGCTAGGGTGCACCGCCCGACCATTCAAGCGCGACCGGCCACACGTGGTCGCCATCGACGCACGCCACCATTGTCTTCGAGGGGAGCGACCCTACAATGGCGTGCCACTTACAAAGGCGATGGGGGACACAAGTGCGCACATTGCTTCTCGGATCAGCGCTGGCGATAGGCATTGCCACTGCCGCCTCGGCACAATCCGTCGGCGGGAACTACACGGTCAAAGGCTCCAATCCCGATGGCTCGACCTACACCGGTACGGCGCGCATCACCCCCAGCGGATCGACGTGCAACATCAGCTGGCAGACCGGCTCGACCAGCTCCAAGGGCATCTGCATGTTGGCCAACAAGGCCTTTGCCGCGTTCTACAAGCTCGGCTCGGACTACGGCCTGATCGTCTACGAGCTCCTGCCCGACGGATCGCTCAAGGGCTATTGGACGATCGCCGATCGCGAGGGTGTTGGCGGCGAGATCCTGACGCCGCAACGGTAGCGGTGATTCGCGCGCCAGCGAGCAGTGTTCACTCATGTTGATGCTCTTCCGGACCGCGAACGTCCCGCTCGCTCATGAATCTGAGCGAGCGGGACGTTCGCGGTCCGGAAGAGCATGAACCTGATCCAGAATATCCGCCCCTCAGGCATGCGCTCTACGCAGCTTCCTTCTCTTTGCCTTCGCCGACCCGTGCGGCAAGGGAGGCGGCCATGAAGTCGTCGAGATCGCCGTCCAGCACCTTCTGCGGGTCCGATCGCTCGACGTTGGTGCGCAGGTCCTTCACCATCTGGTAGGGCTGCAGAACATACGAGCGGATCTGATGGCCCCAGCCGATGTCGGTTTTGTTCGCCTCGGCGGCCAGGCGCTCGGCTTCTCGCTTCTGCAACTCGACCTCGTACAGGCGCGCCTTCAGCATCTGCATCGCCTTGGCGCGATTCTGATGCTGGCTGCGCTCCTGTTGCACCGCGACTGCGATGCCGGTCGGGATGTGGGTGATACGGACCGCCGAATCGGTCTTGTTGACGTGCTGGCCGCCCGCGCCCGATGCCCGGTAGGTGTCCACGCGGAGGTCCTTGTCGAGGATCTCGATCTCGATGTCGTCGTCGACCTCAGGATAGACCCACACCGAGGCGAAGCTGGTCTGCCGCCGCGCGTTGCCGTCGAACGGCGAGATGCGCACCAGCCGGTGCACGCCGCTTTCGGTCTTCAGCCAGCCGTAGGCGTTGGGACCCTCGACCTTGAAGGCGCACGACTTGATGCCCGCTTCCTCGCCAGCGCTCTCTTCGAGCCAGCTCACCTTGTAGCCACGCCGCTCTGCCCAGCGCGTGTACATGCGCGCCAGCATCTCCGCCCAGTCCTGGGCTTCCGTGCCGCCGGCACCCGCATTGAGCTCGACATAGGCGTTGTTGCCATCGGCCTCGCCCGAGAGCAGCGTTTCCAGCCGGGCCTTGGCGGCCTCGCCACGCGACTCCGCCAGCGCCCTTTCCGCCTCGGCGATCATGGTCTCGTCGCTTTCTGCCTCGGCGAGTTCGATCAGGCCGACATTGGTGTCGACCGAGTCGCGCAAGCGGCGGATCGTGGCGAGGGCGGCTTCCAGCCGCGTGCGCTCGCGCATCACCGACTGCGCCTGCTTGGGATCGTTCCACAGCGCCGGATCCTCGGCGCGCGCATTCAGCTCGTCGAGACGGACGACCGCACGGTCGTAGTCAAAGACGCCTCCTGAGGAGCGACAGCGACTCCTCGATTTCGTTGACCATGGCTTGAGCTTCGGCGCGCATTGTCACTCCTTACTTGGACCATCACATCGGACCGTCACGCCCTGGCGCGTGGCCGTTCCTGAGCGGGTGCGAGCCCCGCGGTCCGCAGGATCAATAGGTCTCGCCGGTGCCGCTCAGGCCGGGCCGGCGGCCGCCGCCCGCCTGCTGCGGGCCGCCGCTGTCTATACCGGAATACTGCCCCGAGCCGTCAAGCGGCGTCGAGTTGAAGCCCTCGGAACCGGGTTCGGTGCCGGGCTTGAAGACCTCGTCGATCGCGCCGCCTTCGTAAGAGTATTTCACCATGCGCAGGCCAGGCGGAATGCGGAAGGGCGTCGGCGGCTTGCCCTTGAAGATCTCGCGCGCGATGCTCTGGTAGATTGGCGCTGCGTTGCCGCCGCCGGTCTCCTGGTTGCCCGGCCCGAGCGTGCGCGGCTCGTCGAAGCCGATGAAGATCCCGACTGTGATGTCCGGCGTCGAGCCCAGGAACCAGTTGTCACGGGCATCGTTGGTCGTGCCGGTCTTGCCGGCGATCGGCCGTCCGAGCGAGGCGAGCTGGGCTGCCGTGCCGCGCGTCGTGACGCCCAGCATCATGCTGACGACCTGGTAGACCGACGCCGGATCGTGGAACGGCTTGCGCGGATCGACGATCTCGGGCGGCACCGGTGCCCTGCCCTGCGCCTGCTCGCCACAACCGCGACAGGTGCGCGGCTCATGGCGATAGATGGTCTTGCCGTTGCGATCCTGCACGCGGTCGACCAGGCTGGGCGTGATCTCGAGCGCGCCATTGGCCAGCATCGCGTACGCCATGGTCATGCGCAGCAAGGTCGTTTCGCCGGCCCCGAGCGCCATTGGCAGGTAAGCGCCCATATGGTCGGTGACACCGAACTCCTTGGCGACCTCGACCACCCTCTTCATACCGATCTGCTGCGCCATGCGCACCGTCATGAGGTTGCGCGACATCTCGAGGCCGCGGCGCACCGTCGCCGGTCCGAGGAAGTCGCCGCCGTAGTTCTTCGGCGACCAAATCGGCTGGCCGTAGCCCGGATCGTAGCTGAACGGCCCATCGAGCACGATGCTGGCCGGGGTGAAGCCGGCGTCCATCGCCGCGAGGTAGACGAATGGCTTGAACGACGACCCGGGCTGCCGGGCCGCCTGGACGGCGCGGTTGAACTGGCTGCGGCCGTAGGACCAGCCGCCGGTCATGGCGAGCACGCGGCCGGTCTGCGTATCCATCACCACGACGCCACCTTCGACATTGGGCACCTGGCGCAATGCATAGGTCCTGGGCGGATAGGGTTTGTTGCCGGCGCCGGTCGCGACCTTCTCGACGACGATCACGTCACCCACGGCGACGACGTCCTTCGGGCCGCGCGGCGGATTGCCGACCCGCTGATCCTGCAGGGTAGGCCGCGCCCACGTCATTTCGGCAAACGGGAGCGTGCCCTCGCCATCCGGCAACCCGACGAGCTGCACGGACTGCGCTTCGACCTTGGCGACGACGGCAAGATGCCACGCCGCAGGCCCGAACAGCGGCCGTCGCTGGGCGATGCGCGCGAACTCCTCCTCCCACACGTTCATGTCCTGGACGCGGGCATAGGGGCCGCGCCAACCATGGCGCCGGTCATAGGTGATCAGCCCCTCGCGCAAGGCGTTGTCGGCGGCGGCCTGGATCACCGGATCGAGCGTGGTGCTGACGGTCAGGCCGCCCTCGTACAAGCCCTTCTCCCCATAGGCGGCGAGAAGATTGCGGCGCACCTCCTCGGCGAAGAAGTCGGCCTGGACCACCTCGGTGGCTCCGCGCCGCCGCAGCTGGAGCTTTTCGGCCTTTGCCGCCTGCGCCTCGGCGGCCGTGATATAGCCGTCGTCCTGCATGCGCCCGAGCACATAATCCCGCCGGGCGTAGGCCTCTTTCTCGTGGCGCTGGATGTTGTAGCGGTTCGGCGCCTTGGGCAGCGCTGCGAGGTAGGCGATCTCCGACAGGCTGAGCTCGTCGAGCGAGCGGTCGAAATAGTTGATCGCGGCCTGCGCGACCCCGTAGTTGCCCGAGCCCAGATAAATCTCGTTCAGATACAGTTCGAGGATGCGCTCCTTGGAATAGGTCTCCTCGATACGGAACGCCAGGATGGCTTCGCGGATCTTGCGCGCCAGCGTCGCCTGGTTGGTGAGCAGGAAGTTCTTGGCCACCTGCTGGGTGATGCCGGAAGCGCCTTCCGGGCGCTTGCCGGGATTGGTCACGTTGGCGATCACGGCGCGCACGACGCCGATGAAGTCGATGCCGGGATGGGTGAAAAAGCGCTGATCCTCGGCCGCGACGAACGCCTCGAGCACGCGCTTGGGCATCGCAGCCACCGGCACGAACACCCTCTTCTCGCGGGCGTACTCGGCCAGCAACCGGCCATCGGAGGCATAAAGGCGCGACACGGTTGCCGGCTGGTAGTCGGCAAGCTGCTTGTGGTCCGGCAGGCCATGGCTGAAGTGCCAGAACAGGCCCGCAATGATGCCGGCGCCGACGATCACGGCTGCCGTGGCGAATGCCAGCAAGACTTTGAACAGGTTCAACACGGCCTTTTTCTACGCGGAGCCTTCAGAGGGGGCAACGCGGGAGGATGCTCCCGACTTACGCCTTTCTTGTGGCGCCCCTGAAATGGGCGTCGACCGAAGCCCGCAGTGCCCGTGCAAGCGAAATCTGATGCTGTGAAATGGTGAGCAGCCTTTCGTCCTGCGGATTCGAGAGATATCCCAATTCGACAAGAGCTGCCGGGATGTCCGGAGAGGTCAGCACTGCGAATCCGGCCTGGCGATGGGTGCGGGGCAGAAGGCGCACGCCATTGCGGGAAAAAGACTGCACGATCGTGTCGGCGAGGCGCCGCGAATCGTTGACTGTGCCGCGCTGGCTCATCGCGAACAGCATTTGGGCGACACTGTCCGGCTGACTTGCGAAGCGCACGCCGACCACGGCATCGGCGCGATTTTCACGCGCCGCCAGCATCGCCGCCTCGCGGTCGCTGGCGTCCTCCGACAGGGTGTAGATGGACGCCCCGCGAATCTCCGAGTCGGCGTGAGCATCGGCATGCAGGGACAGGAACAGGTCGGCCTTGGCAGCTTGCGCCCGGGCGACGCGCTCGCGCAGTGGCACGTAGCTGTCGCCGCTTCGGGTCAGCATGACCCGATAGGCGCCACCGGCCTGCAGCTGAACCTGCAATTGCGTGGCGATAGCCATGACCACACGCTTTTCCTGGGTCCCGCGTACTCCGATTGCTCCGGGGTCGCGGCCGCCGTGCCCGGGATCGAGGGCAATCAACCTCGTTCGCGCCGCTGGTTTCGACGGTTTGGCAGATTTGACAGCGGGAGCCGTTACCTGGCGCGCCCTCTTCTTGGGCGCGGCGTCTGCTTCGCTCAGGACAGTGCCCCAACCGGCACCAAGGGCGGCCAACGCGACAAAAACATCCCGACGGCGAAGGGCAGGCATAGCTGGATCAAGTTTATGAATAGATTGCTGGCAATTAACAAAACAACTTCACCTCGATACACAGAAATTTCAATAATTTCAAGAGAAATCAATCCCTTATGGGATAGTGTGAATGGTCATCAATCTTTTGATTGTCGCTCCCTGCTGAACCCCGTATGTTGCGGCTCGCGAGCAGTCGCCGTCGTTCGAAGCGCCCTCCTCTAGAGGCCGGTGCGCTCCGACGGCAGTCTCCGAGCCGGGTCGAGCTTGCGCTTCGCTGAAGTTGAGTGCGGCGGACCTGCAGAGGGATTGTCAGGCAGGCGGTGGCTATGGAAAACCCGAGGTCGGCAGGACCCAGTTGCGGTCCGGCGGCGCGATGCTTCCCCGTCTTGGCTGTAGTTGGCCGTTCGACGGGTTGATGGCGCACCGCCCCCCTCGCACCAAGGAGGCGGCTCGGCCGCTGGTTGCTCGCGCCGGCTGGAACCGGGCGCCTCGGGAGCGAGCCCATGGCGCGGCGCATGCTCATCGATGCAAGCCATCCCGAGGAGACCCGGGTGGTGGTTGTCGATGGTACACGTTTGGAGGAATTCGATTTCGAGACGGCGATACGCAAGCCGTTGAAGGGCAACATTTATCTGGCGAAAGTCATACGCATCGAGCCGTCCCTGCAGGCGGCGTTCGTGGAGTATGGCGGCAACCGCCACGGCTTCCTGGCCTTCGCCGAAATCCACCCCGACTATTATCAAATCCCGGTCGCCGACCGCGAGCGACTGATCGCCGAGCAGCAGCGCCTGCACGCCGAGGCCGACGACGAGTCGGAAGTGGATTCGGAACCGGAGCTGCCCGACGAGGATGTGCCCGAGGATGCCGGTGACGCGGGAGCCGAGCCGGTCGCCGAGCAGGCGGCGGCTCTCGAGGCGAGCGACGCCACGGTGAGCGAACCGGCGCCGCTGGCGGAAGTGTCGCCCTCGCGGCCAGAAACGGCCGAGGCTTTGCCTGCCGAAAAGGCACCGGCCGAACCATGGCCGGACCTGGAGGCGCCACCGGCATCTGCGGTCACTGAAGCCCCGCCCGCACCTTCCGCCGAACAGGAGATCGCTGCCGAGTCCGCGCCGCACGCTCAGCCAGCCGAAATCGTCGTCGAGCGCCTCGATGGCCCTGTCCTCGACGCAGCGACGATCGAGGCGCCAGCGCCGAGCGATGTGCCGGCCGAGATCCCCGAAGGCGATCAGATGGCGGAGCCCGGCGACACGCCGCCGCCGGAGGGCGCCGTCGAGACGTTAGGTGGCGACGAGGCCGTCGACACGCGCGAGAAGCGGGAGCGCCGGCGACGCCATTCGGTCCGCCAGTACAAGATCCAGGAAGTTATCAAGCGCCGGCAGATCCTGCTGGTCCAGGTGGTCAAGGAGGAGCGCGGCAACAAGGGGGCTGCGCTGACGACCTACCTGTCGCTGGCCGGCCGTTATTGCGTGCTGATGCCCAATGCCGGGCGCGGTGGCGGAATCTCGCGCAAGATATCCAATCCGGCCGACCGCAAGCGCATGAAGGAGGTGCTGAGCGAGCTCGACGTGCCGCAGGGCATGGGAGTCATCCTGCGTACCGCCGGTCTCGAACGCAGCCCGATCGATATCCGCCGGGACTACGAATACCTGTCCCGGCTGTGGGATTCGATCCGCGAGCTCACCATGCGCTCGACGGCGCCAGCCCTGATCTACGAGGAAGGCGACCTCATCAAGCGCTCGCTGCGCGACGTCTACGACACCGACATCGCCCAGGTCCTGGTCGAAGGCGAAGCGGGCTTCACCGCCGCTTCCGAGTTCATGCGCCAGCTGGTGCCGCACCAGGCCAGCAAGGTCGAGCTCTACAAGGAGCCGATTCCCCTGTTCCATCGCTACCAGGTGGAAAGCCAGTTCGATGCCATGCACTCGCCCACGGTGCAGTTGCGCAGTGGCGGCTACATCGTGATCAACCCGACCGAGGCGCTGGTCGCCATCGACGTCAACTCCGGCCGCTCGACCCGCGAGCGCAACATCGAGGAGACGGCGCTGCGCACCAACCTGGAGGCAGCCGAGGAGATTGCCCGGCAGGTCCGCTTGCGCGATCTCGCCGGGTTGATCGTGATCGACTTCATCGACATGGAGGAGACGCGGCATCAAAGGCAGGTCGAGCACAAGGTAAAGGATGCGATGCGCAGCGATCGCGCCCGCATCCAGATCGGTCGCATATCGGCGTTCGGGCTCCTCGAGCTGTCGCGCCAGCGGTTGCGGCCCAGCCTGCTCGAGCATTCGACGGAGATCTGCCCCCACTGCGCGGGCACCGGCAGGATCCGTTCGATCGAGTCGGCGGCCCTGCAGGCGCTGCGTGCCATCGAGGAGGAAGGTGTGCGCCGCCGCGCCGGCGAGATCATCGTCAGCGTGCCGCCCAACGTGGCGCTCTATCTGCTCAACCAGAAGCGGCGGACGCTGTCCGAGATCGAGCACCGCTACAGCATGGCCGTGACCGTCGAGGCTGACGACGAATTGCATGCCGCAGATTGCGAGATCGAACGCATTCGGACCCGGCGTGACGATCGCGAGCGGCCGCAGCAGGAGCTGGCGCGCGCGACATACGAGGAGGTCGGTCGCGATCAGGCGAGCGAGGATGTCGAAGCGGCCGAGGACGCCGACGGAGTGCTCGCGGAGGGCCAGGCGGCCGAGCGCGACGAAGGCGGCGAGGAGGATGGCGACCGCGACAGCAATCGCCGGCGGCGTCGGCGGCGGCGCCGGCGCGGCCGTCGCGACGGCGACGGCGACGGCGAGTCGGTCGACCGCGCGCAAATCGCCGGCGAAGCGCCCGAGGGCGAGCATGATCGCGGCGAGCGTGATGGCCTCGGCGACCAGGGGGCAAATGGCGAGACCAGCACCGAGGGCTTCGAGCAGATAGCAGCGGCGGGCGAAGGCGACGACGGAGACGTGACGGACGAACGCGACGAGCGCAGCGGAGAGGAACGTGGCGACGACGGGCAGGCCGAACCGCGCGGCGAGGAGCTTGCCGATGAGCCGCAGGGCGATGAGGAGCGCAGCGATCGCCGCCGCCGTCGCGGCCGCCGGGGCGGACGCCGGCGCCGGCGCGACAACGGCGAAGGCGAGCGTCCGGAAGGCAGCGCAGTCGACGCCCAGCCGATGGACGGCGCGCCGGAAGAGCACGCTCCCGGCGAGCCGGCGGAGGCAACTCCGCTGGCCGCCGAGGGCAGCGCCTTCGATCCGGGTCCGCCGGTGAACATCGAAGCAGCTTCACCGCCAACGCCACCGCCGCCTCCGGCGCCTCCTCCCGCCCTGGACTCGGTTGTGTCGCAATCGGAGGTCCCGTCGGCGATCGAACCGGCTCCCGAACCCAGGCAGCCGGAACCGCCTGCGGTGCTCGCGGCCCCGCCTGCGCCGCCCGAGCCACCGTCTCTGCCACCCGTGTTCGAACCGGCGCCAGCGCCGCCGCCAGCGGCTGAGCCCGTGCCACCGCCGGTCCCCGTCATCACGGCGCCGCCCGAGAAGCCGCGCCGCGGCTGGTGGCGACGTTAGGGGCGATCTCTATCGCGAGATGATGGCTCTATCGCCGGCATCGAGCCGGAATTGGTTCTTTCGGACCGCGAGCGTCTCGCTCGCTCATGAAATCTGAGCGAGCGAGACGCTCGCGGTCCGGAAGAGCATGACCGGCGGCTACCTTTCGCTGCGGTAGACTGCCAGCTCGGCCCGCGTGTCGGCGATCGAGAACCAGCGATGCTGCTCGGCGCGGAACTGACGCCAGTTCGCCAGGATGCGCTTGAACTGCTCGTTCTGCACCGCCTCCTCGTCGAGCACCGTTTCGAGAGCACCGCGCAGAGCCTTGATCACCTCTTCGGGCAGGACCGACAGCTGGGTGCCAGCAGCCACCAGCCGGGCGATCGCCTTTGCATTCTTGGCGTCGTACGAGGCCATCATCTCGGTTGCGCTGTAGTTGCAGGCATAGCGGAGGATGGCCTGATAGCGCGGCGGCAGCGCATTCCATGCCGCCTTGTTGATCATCAGGTGGTTGGTGGCTTCGAGCTCCATGACGCCCGGCGTGTAGTAGTACTTGGCCACCTTGTTGAAGCCGAGCTTCTCGTCGTCGTAGGGGCCGACCCATTCGCAGGCGTCGATCGTGCCGCGCTCCAGGGCCGGATAGATTTCGCCGCCGGCGATCTGCTGCGGCACGGCGCCGAGCTTGGCGAACACCTTGCCGCCGAACCCCGCGGTCCGGATCTTCAGACCGACGAAGTCGGCCGGCGTCTTCAGCTCCTTGCGGAACCAGCCGAACATCTGGCCGCCGGTCTGGCCGGCCGGCAGCGCGACGACGCCGAAGCTGTCATAGACCTCGTCCATCAGCTTGCGACCATCGCCGAACATCACCCAGGCCTGGTGCTGGCGCGGGGTGAAGCCGAACGGCAGCGAGCCGTCGAAGATGAACGACGGGTTCTTGCCGATGTAGTAGCCGGTGTAGGTGTGGCCGCACTCGACAGTTGCATTGGCAACGGCATCCAGCACCTGGAGGCCTGGCACGATCTCGCCGGCTCCGAACGCTTGCAACGCAAACTTGCCGTCGGTCATCTCGCCGACGATGCGGACGATGGTCTGCGCGGCACCGAACAGCGTATCCAAGCTCTTGGGAAAGCTCGATGTCAGGCGCCACTTGACGTTCTCGCTGGTCGGTTGACCGAAGGCCGGTGACGTCGCCGCCAGCGCCGCAAACGACGCAGCAGCGGGGGCGAGCTTTCGACGCGTTACTCTCATCGGACGTTATCCTCTCCTAAGCGTACCGCGCGGATAGTAGCTCCCGGCCGGAGAGATCGCCACCGCGGAGCGCGCGCAATTCCGGCGCGCGCGCCCGCGTCGGTCTGGTCGGCGATGTCCTCCCTCTCAGTCGGTCACCTTGATGACCTCGAGATCGGCCGTGAGCTCCTTGCCCTTTGTCTCGGGCCCCATGAGCACGAAGATGACGACCAGCAGCAGGAAGACTGCCGTGCTGATCATCATGGGCACGGCAAAGCCCATCTGCATCTCGACGGCGAAGTAGGTCAGCACCGGAGCAACCAGACCACCCCAGATGGCGCCTTGATGATAGACGAAGCCCGACGCAGTGGCCCGAACCTCGGTCGGAAAGCGCTCGCAGAGGTAACTCGGATTCTGGCCGTATATGGCGCCGCCGAAGATGCCCTGCAGGATGAACCCGAAGATGATCATCGTCGGATCCTTGGTCCACAGGTAGAGCGGCGTGATCACGATGCCGATGAGGGCAGGCACATAGATTGCTGGTCTGCGCCCCCACTTGTCGGCGACGGCTCCCCACAACCCGTTGCCCGCAAACACGACGATGTTGGCCCAGAACAGCGGCACCGCCACCATGATCGGCGTCCACTGCAATTCCTTTTGCAGGTAGGTCGAGAACAGCGCCCAGATCGAGTAGTAGACGCAGAACGCCGAGGCCATCCAGGCGCACGCAGTCAGCGTATTGTAGAGATATTCGCGCTTGAAGATGACGAACAGCGGCAGCGTCACTTCGGCCTTCTTCTCGCTTTGCTGGCGCTTGTTCTCGGCCCACACCTCCGGCTCCTTGACGAAATAGCGGATCCAAACGACCACGAGCGCCGGCAGAATGCCGATCCACAACAGTCCGCGCCAGCCGATGTCGTCGTACAGCAGGCCATAGGCGCCCGCCGACAGGGCGAAGCCCAATCCCCAGGAACCTTGCAGGATGCCGCTCATGAAGCCGCGCGAGCGCGCCGGCCAGGACTCCATGGCAAGAGCCGCGCCAGCCGGCCATTCGGCGCCCATTCCGATGCCGAGCAGGGCGCGAAACACCAGCAGGAACGTGAAGTTGGGTGCAAAACCGGCGATGAAGTTGCACAGCGAGTACCACAGGATCGAGATCATCAGCGGCGTCTTGCGCCCCATCCGATCGCCCACCCAGCCAGCCGCGGTCGCCCCGACCAGCCTCAGCCAGAGTGTCAGAGTGAAGACAATTGCAACGGCCGTCAGCGGCACGCCGAACTCCTGCGAGATCGGCAGCATGATCAACAGGAAGATCGTGAAGTCGAACGCATCGAGCGTCCAACCAAGCCAGGCCGCGATGTAAGCGTACCACTGATCCTTGGTGGGCTCCTTCCACCATGGTACGGACGATGACGAACTTGGAATGCTGGAAACGGACATCTGCTAAACCTCCCCGGAAGTGGAACAGGTTTACGCGTAGAGCCTCCGACGCTTCGTAGCGCGGCGAAGTGTGCGCTTGTCCGCCGCGAGTCTCAACGCGAGCAGAGTCCGACGCTTTGACTTTTTTCGCTCTACGGCATGGTCACAGCGCCTTTCTCACCACATCTATTCAGCGGCGCTGATGCAGAGATCCTTCAAGTCCCTCCCCCGTCATCGGGGGAGGTGCCCCGTCATAGGGGGCGGAGGGGGAAAGCCAAAGTCGAGATGAGCCGGCTTCCGACGTCGGAATCGGAACCATCATCGCACCGGCTTTCCCCTCCGGCCCTTTGGGCCACCTCCTCCGATTACGGGGGGAGGATGTGATATGCGTTAGGCCGGCCGTGCATAGCGGCTCGCGGTCATCGAGGCCCACAAGGCCTGAGGTCCTGCCTTGGCGTAGGCCGAGCCGATCTTCTCGCCCCAGAAACTCTCGCTGCCGAAATCGCGCCGCCATACCCACAATCGGCGCGTGTAGTGGTGAAGAACATGCTCGTGGGTGAATCCCATCGCTCCCATGGATTGATGCGAGATCGCCGCAATGCGGTGAGCGAACTCCGAGGCCTGGCTCTTGGCGGCGGCGATCGAAAAGCTGCCGCCGTCGGACAGTCCCCCTTCATCGGCATCGCGCGCGGCAGCCTCGGCCGACGCGATGGTGGCGGCGACGCAACTCGCCAGCTCGGCCAGCATGTGCTGGATTGCCTGGAAGGTCGAGATCGGCCTGCCGAACTGCACGCGCTGCTTGGAGTACTCGACGGCGATCGCCAGCACCCTGTCGGCTGCCCCCGCCATCTGCATTGCCCGCGTGACCGCTGCCAGCTCGACGGCACGCTCCCCGGTGACCGGCGAATCGCCGACGAACTCCGATGTCGCGCCATCGAAAACAACAGTGCCGTAGGGCTCGCCGGCGTGGCTGGGCGTGGCCTCGCACCTTGCGCCGCCCTTGCCGATCACGACCAGCTTGTCGCCGACGACGCTCACGAAGCGGTCGGCAACCATTGCAAAGGGAACGCGCTCAACGCGGCCCGTCACGCGACCGGCGCTCAGCGACAGAGCACCAAGGACGAGAGTTGCCGGACCACCCTTTGGCTCACCTCCCGCGGCCGCGATCAGCAGACTGGCCAGCGCGGTCTCGGCGAGCGGCACGGGAACGGCATGGGACCCGGCGAGCCGCAGCAAGGCCAGCATGTCGGCCAGGGTGCCGCCGACGCCGCCCCTGTCCTCCGGAACGGCGATGTGCGGCAGCCCCATCTCCTCGATCGCCTGCCAAAGCTCTGCCGGCCAGGCACCCTTCTCGACATTGTTGACGATCTCGCGTCCACACCGATCGGTGAAGAAACGGTTGGCAGTCTCGAGCAGCATGTCGCGGGTTTCGCGGTCCATCGGACTTCCCCTTCAACGCAGACCGAGGCCGCGCGCGACGATGCCGCGCAGCACCTGGGTCGTACCGCCCTGAATTGTGTAGGACGGCGCAATCATCGTGGCGTACTGGGCGACGTCGAGGAAATCGGCCATGTCCTCCTCGGTCGTGGCGTCCGACTCGGCGATCGCACGGGCGATCTCGGGCAGGTCCTGCTGGTAGATCGTGCCGAGATCCTTGACCAGCGCCGCCTCGATCCCCGGCGACTTGCCGCCCTGCATCATGCCGGCAACGGCGACCGACATCTGGCGCAGACTCCATAGTCGCGCGATCAGCCGGCCGAGGATGGCGCTGGCGCGCCTAGCCGGCTGCCGCCCGAGCACGCGCACCAGTTCGCGCAGGATGTAGAAGTTCTGCATGAAGCGCTCCGGCCCGCTGCGCTCGAAGGCAAGCTCGCTGGTGACCTGCAGCCAGCCGTCGCCTTCGTTGCCGATCAGGCAGCTCTCGGGAATGAACGCATCGCTGAAGGTCACCTCGTTCCAATCATGACGGCCGGCGAGATTGATGATCGGGCGGATGGTGATGCCCGGCGTCTTGAGGTCGACGAGCAGCTGGCTCAAGCCCTTGTGGCGATCGCCATGCTGGCCCGAGGTCCGCACCAGCGTGATGCAGTAATGATTGTGATGCGCACCCGAGGTCCACACCTTGGTGCCGTTGACGCGAAACCCACCGGGCACCGGCTCGGCGCGGGTACGCACGGATGCCAGATCGGAACCGGAGTCGGGCTCGCTCATGCCGATGCTGAAGTAGCATTCGCCGGCCGTGATGCGCGGCAGGATCGCCTCGCGCTGCTCCTCGCTGCCGAACCGCAGCAGCAGCGGTCCCGATTGCCGGTCGGCGACCCAGTGAGCTCCAGCCGGCGCGCCGTTGCCCAGCAGCTCCTCGGTGATGACGTAGCGATCGAGGAAGCTGCGTTCGCTACCGCCGTACCTCTTCGGCCATGTGATGCCGATCCAGCCCTTCTTGCCCATCGCCTTGCTGAACTCGGACGAGCGCGTGTTCCAGCTCGGAAAGCGATCCTCCGTCTTGAGTTTGGGCAGCGTCTCGCCGAGGAACGCACGCACCTCGCTGCGCAGCGCCTCGGCCTCCGGCGGCAGATGGAACGGCGGGAATTCGAGTTTCGGGATGGACATCGTCGTCTCGGCGGTTGGAGGCCTCTTCTCTGTCGGCTTATGCTTGGCGACGCAACCACGCAGTTTCGAGGGTCGAATGCCCCGCCGTCCACCCCGCCTGCCGCCGCTCCTGGCGGAATTCGACGACGATGAGCGCGACGCCGTACTCGGCGCAAACCGGGCCTTTTATCGTGCCTTCAGCGATCGCGACTTCGAGGCGATGGATCGGATCTGGGCGGCAAGCGGCGCCGTGATCTGTCTTCATCCGGGCCAATCGCCGCTGATCGACCGCGCCGAGATCATGGCGAGCTGGCGCGCCATCATGAACCATCCGAAAGCGCCACGGGTTCATTGCGTCGGCGAGTGGGTGACCGGCCGGCCAGGCCTGGCCCTCGTGGTGTGCCGCGAGATCCTTCCGCAGGGCCAGCTCATGGCCACCAACAGCTTCACGCGACAAAACGATGGCTGGCGCATGATCGGCCACCACTCCGGCCCGGTGCCGTCGATCGAGGTCGCTCAGGCGAGCTGGGGAGGCGAACGAAAATCAATGGAGCTTCCGGCGAGCTCATGATCATGAATCATGAGCGGGCGAGACGCCCGCGGTCCGCATGAACCTTGACCCCTCCGTCGCCGTATCACGGCGACACCTCCCCGGCTTCGCTGAGCGAAGCTGGAGATTAAACGATTACCGCGCGATCGGGCCGCCGGGTCGGAAGTGTGTGCGCAGGCGATCGTAGGGGATGGTCACCTCGTAGGGGCCGGAAACATAAGGGCCAACCTCATACGGATTGAAGACCAGCTCGAGCTGGTTGGCCTTCCAGCAATAGTGGCGCGCCTCGCCCAGGAGCTTGGCGAGGCTCTTGGGCTCCAGGGCATCCTCGAAACCGGGCTTCTCCACGAATTGCTTCTTGAGGTCCGCGCCGACCAGCCGGACCATCGGCGAAAGCCAGGCATCGCCCGCGGCGAAGACGCCGGCGGGGCCGACGCTGCGACCGGTGCGCAGATCGACCAGAGTGCACCGTTTTCCGCCAAAGCCATGCGCGCCGCCACTGTAGCCGTCGAAGGTTTCGACAATCGTCACGGCTTCCGGGCCCGGACGATACACTTCGAAGCTTTGCTGGTACGTCCAGCCTTGCTCGCCGTCGACGCCCGAATCGGCTGCTTTGGGTGTCGCGTTCTCGGCGGCCTTGCGTGCGGCGGCGGCGTAACTGGCGTTGATTGCCGAGAAGTCGGCCGTCGTGCCGTCGAATTGCGGGTATTCGATGCTGTAAGAGAAGCGGATCTGGCCGAGCTTGCCCCGCTGCTCGATCGACCGGGCGCCGAGGAAGGGATAAGCCCCCTCGCCAAAGGCCCCGAGGTTGGTGGTCCGCGCGGCGTAGCGACTCTTGATGCACGTCATCATTTCGTCCGGCTCGGCGGCGCAATCGCGGTTGCGGCTCGTGATCCAGCGTATCTGGTCCTTCGCGAGATGATCCTTGGCAGCCGCACCGAGACGACCCACGAGCGTGCCGTAGGCAGCCGCCAGCTCGCGATCGGCAGTGGCGAGCTCGGGCTCCTTACAGATCGTCCGTTCGATCGCGTTGGATGCCTTGCTGCAGTCGAAGCTCGGGCCCCGCTGCGCCAGGGCTGGCACAGCGAAGGTGACGGCAATGGCTATGATGAGCACTCTCACAGCCGCTTCCATGCCTTCAGCCTCCGTACCGCCTCCTCCATCTCGGCAGTCGAGCCGGCGAAGGAAATGCGCAACGTACCGGCGCCGCGGGCGCGATCGAAGTCGACGCCCGGCGTCGTCGCCACGCCGGCCTCGCGCAACATCTGCCGACAGAACTCCCGGCTGTCATTGGTGAGATGGGCCACGTCACAGTAGAGATAGAAGGCGCCCTCGGCCGGCGCAAAGCGATCGAGACCGACGGTCGGCAGGCCGGCCAGCAGCAGATCGCGATTGGCGCGGTAGCGGCGAACATGGCCGTCGAGCTCGTCCTTGCAGTCGAGGGCGGCGAGAGCGGCATGCTGGCTGAGAGTCGGCACCGAAATGAAGAAGTTCTGGGTCAGACGCTCGATCGGCCGGACGAGATCGGCCGGCACGACCAGCCAGCCGACTCGCCAACCGGTCATCGAGAAGTACTTGGAGAAGCTGTTGACCACGATGGCGTTGTCGGAAACTTCCACCGCCGAGACGGTGTCCCCTTCGTAGACGATGCCGTGATAGATCTCGTCGGAGATCAGCCGTACTCCCTTGTGGTCGCACCATTCGGCCAAGGCCTTCATTTCGGCATGGCCGACCATTGTGCCCGTGGGATTGGACGGGCTCGCCACGATCAGGCCATCGATGCGCCCGGCCTTCTCCAGAGCCGCGACCGTGGGCTGGAAGCGATCGGCCGCCGAGGTCGGCAGGTCGACCGCTTCCAGATCGAGCGCTGTCAGGATGTTGCGATAGGCCGGATAACCCGGCGCGGCCAGCGCGATCCGATCGCCGGCATCGAAACTGGCGAGAAAGGCCAGCGGAAAGCCGCCCGAGGAACCGGTGGTCACGATCACCCTGTCGGGGGAGACGTCGACGCCGTAGGTCTCTCGATAGTGATGCGCGATGCGCTCGCGGAGCAGCGGGATTCCGAGTGCGGCGACATAGCCGATCTTGTCGGTGTCCAACGCCGCATGGGCGGCAGCCAGCGCGCCCTTCGGCGCCGGCGTGCTGGGCTGGCCGACCTCCAGGTGGATGACCGTATCGCCCGCCGCTTCTTTTTCGGCCGCCGCAGCCATGACGTCCATGACGATGAACGGATCGACCGCGCCGCCTCGGCGCGAAAGCTTCCCCGACATGCAGCGCGCCTAGCGTATCGCGGCGATCAGCGCCAATCCGGCGCTCGCCGGATCGATGCCGCTTTGACAGGACGCCGGGCTGCTGCGCAGTCCCGACGGGCAGGCGATCGCATTGACCCAACCGCCCTGCCCGCGCTGAGCGCCGAGCGCCGACATCACCGTCTGATCCTGCTCGAGCACGGAATACGCAATCTTGCCGGTGGCCTGTGCGGCGGTCGGCGCGCCGCCGCCGGCGCCGGCGAAGCCGAACTCGCCGTTGTTCGGATTGGCCACAATCATCGGACTGACCGAGCCGGCAACCGGCGTCATGGCGCCCAGCATCACGCCGGTGCCGGGCACGACGACACGGGCCCCGAACAGCTGCCCCATCGACAAGGTGCATGCCACGGCACCCGCCTTGCTGTCGACTGCGACAAGTCCGGAGAAGCCGTTCGAATCGGTGGGCACCGGCCCACTCGGTGCCTGCCCCTTCCAGCCCGCCAGCGCCATCGCGCCGGCGGCCGGCGGCGGCGCGACGTAAACCCGGCGGCGGCCATATCCTTCCGTGGTCGGCGCACCGGCTTGCGGCACCGCGCTGCGCAGCGCCTCGAGCGGCAAGCTGCCGCCGACCTGGGAAATCTGCTCCGACAGCGTGCGCCCCAGCGTGCCCTGGAAGAACTCGCCGCCGCCGCGCTGGCGAATGCTGCCCAGCGTACCCGCGAGGTCCGCCTGGACCCAGGTGTCCCCCTCCCCGATCACGCCGCCCCCCTTGCCGAAGATGCGTCGCGCTTCGCGATCGGACAGCAGGAGAGAACCTCCGGCCTGCAAGTCTCGCGACAGCGCGCGCGAGACCGGCACGCCGAATCGCGCCATGCGCTCGGCCGGCGCCACGGTTTGCTCCCAGCGCAACTGGCCGTGCCGGATGTGCATCAACGTGAAGGCGCGAACGCTCGATGGCACGACGAACGTCTGACCGGCGACGGGCCCTGGTGCCGCAATCGGCGGGAACACGAAGGCCTCCGCCGCCCGGGTCTTGTCGTCGTGGACGATGCAGGCCCCGGTGGAGCCGAGGCCTGCCGCCGAGGGCAATGTCACGGCCAAGGCGAAATACATGGCCACGGCGGCGTCGGTCGCATTGCCGCCATTCTGCAGAACGTCCCGACCGATCTCGGCCGCCCGGCTCTCGTCGGCCGAAACCGCCGCGAACGACCCGGACCTCAGAACCTGAGATAGTCCTTGACGTCCAGGTGATCTGCCGGCTGGATTGGCCGCGTTTGCGGCGCGATCGGACTCGCGGTCCGCCTCACTGCAGCCACAAGCGACCAGCACAACCGTTCCCACCAGCGCCAGGTTGCGCAATTGACGCGGCCAAAGCGCGTTCCTAGCCTGCCAGGACCTCGTGCCGCCCGTGTTTCGACGCATCATCACCCTCTTCTGCCTCGCGCTGTTCGCGCTGGCGCCGTTTGGTGCCGTGAGCGCCCAGCAAAATCAACGTCTCAATCTGATCCGCGACGCCGAGATCGAGAACTCCATCCGCACGCTGGTCATGCCGGTTTGGCGCGCCGCCGGCCTCGACCCCAACTCGGTCGAGATCATGATCGTCCAGGATCACTCGCTCAACGCTTTCGTCGCCGGCGGTCAACGCATCTTCCTCAACACCGGGCTGATCATGCGAACCGAGACGCCGAACCAGCTGATCGGTGTCCTGGCGCACGAAAGCGGGCACATTGCGGGCGGCCATCTCGCACGCATGCAGGAGGAACTGCGCAACCTGACCACCCTGCAGATTCTCGAGGCTATCCTGGGGGGTGGCGCACTGGCCGCCGGCGCCTTGTCGGGCGGCTCGCCCGGAAGAGGCGGCCCGACCACGGGTGTCAGCGGACCGCGGGCGCCGGGCTCTATATTATCGTTCCTGCAATACACGCAGACGCAGGAGAGTGCGGCCGACCATGCGGCGATCACCTACCTGCAACGCACCGGGCAGTCGCCAAAAGGCACGGTCGAGTTCCTGCGCATCCTGCAGCGCGAGGAGCGCCTGCAGATCAATCGCCGCGATCCCTATCTGTCGACCCATCCGTTGACGCCCGGCCGCATCACGACGTTCGAGGATGCGCTGAAGCGCTCGCCCTATGCCAATACGCCCGACACGCCGCAGGCGCTCAACATGCACCATCGCATGGTCGCCAAGCTGATGGGCTTCATCACGCCGGACACGGCGCTGGCGCGCTTCAGCGAGGCCGACCGCGCGGTGCCGGCGCGGTATGCCCGCGCCATCGCCTGGTATCGCAAGGGCGCCCTCGGTTCGGCGTTGCTCACCATCGACGGGCTGCTCAAGGAATATCCCAACGACCCGTACTTCCACGAGGTGCGTGGCCAGATGCTTTACGAGAACGGCAAGGCCGGCGAAGCCGTGGCGTCGTATCGCCGCGCCGTTCAGCTTCTTCCTGCCGCGGGGATCATCAAGATCGACTACGCGCGTGCCCTGCTCGACACCAATTCGCCGGACAACAGCCGCGAAGCGGTTCGCAACCTCGAACAGGCGGTGCAGCAGGAGTCGGGCAGCTTCGAGCTCTGGCGCCTGATGGCGGCCGGCTATTCGAAGCTCAACAACCCCGGCATGACGTCGCTGGCCCGCGCCGAAATGGCCGTGCTGCGCGGCCAGCGCAGCGAGGCGCAGGCACATGCCGACGCCGCCACGCGCCATCTGCAGTCAGGGACACCGGCCTGGCAGCGGGCACAGGATATCAAGGCTTACATCAACACGCGGCCGGCGGGGCGCCGCTAGGCCCGGAGATTTACCATGCGGATCATACTTCTCGTCATCTCGGCCGGCCTGGTGGCTGCGGGCGCGCTCGTGGCCGCGTTGGCGACGACGCCAATGCGCCTCGCCAGCTCGGCGCCGGCCCCCTCCTCGGCCGGCGATCGCAGCGCCTTTGGCAAGAGCGTCCGGGAGTATCTCCTGGCCAATCCGGAAGTGCTGGTCGAGGCCATGCAGGAACTCGAGCGCCGGCAGGACAGCCAGCGCGATGCCGTCGCCCAGAAAGGCGTGCGGGAGAACCAGGCCGAGCTGTTTCGCGACCCCGACAGCCCGATCGGCGGCAACCCCAACGGCAATGTCGTGGTCGTCGACTTCAACGACTATCAGTGCCCGTATTGCAAGCGGGCGCACCAGGCGGTCAAGTCGGTGGTCGCCGCCGACGGCAACGTGAAGATCATCTACAAGGACCTGCCGATCCTCGGCGAAGCGTCGCGGATCGCCGCCCTGGCGGCCCTCGCCTCGACCAAGCAAGGCAAGCACCAGGCCCTGCACGACGCCCTGATGGAGCACAGCGGCAAGCTCGACCGCGACCGCATCCTCGAGATCGCCGTCGCGACCGGGCTGGATCGCGCCCAGCTCGAGAAAGACATGCAGGACCCGAAGCTGAAGCAGATCATCGACCGCAACCTCGCCCTCGCCGGAGCCCTCGGCGTGCGCGGCACGCCGGCCTTCGTGATCGGCAAGCAGTTCGTGCCCGGCGCCATCGATGCCGCGACCCTGAAGCAGCTCATCGCCGACGCCCGCAAGGCGGGATGAGGTTCTCCCTCCTCCCCAGCTTCGCTGGGGAGGTGTCGCCGACATACCGGCGACGGAGGGTCGTGAATCATGCGGACCGCGGGCGTCCCGCCCGCTCATGCTAATGAATCATCAGCGGGCGGGACGCCCGCGGTCCGGAAGACCATGCCCACTCCGTCGGCGTAGGACGCCGACACCCCTCCAGCGAAGCTGGGGAGAAGAAGAACGCTACTTCGACAGCGTCGCCGTAAGCCCGAGACCGCTCACGAGGTCGGCATCGGGCCGGATCAGGTAGGTGAAGCGGTCGAGATCGACGGGCGGATCGGGCCTGGCGTCGATCGTAAGCGTCCCGCCGCGCTCGATGAACTGCGCAATGGTGTCGAACAACTTGGTCATTCTCTCCGAGATAAGCACGCCGGGTGGCGAATATCGGCGAATCTCGTTGGCGAGGTTGGTCCTGGTCCTCGCCACCGGCTGGCCGGTCACGGTCGATAGCGCCTTCAGGCTGCGCTCGAGAAGACTCTTGTCGGCGACCACGAGCTTGGCCGATCCCAGCGCAGCCGAGGTCATCTGCAGACCGTCCAGATCGCCTTCATCGATCGCCTGCCAGAAGGCCGCATCGGCATTGACGAGCCGCGCCGAGAAATCGATCTCGCCGAGGCCTGGCCCGACCAGGGCGCACTGCTCGACGGCGAGCACCCCCTTTGCGCGGTCCTCGAGACCCGAGCAGTCGAGATCGAGCTTGATCTCCTTGAGACCCATCGACTGCAGGGCGATGCGCAACTGCAGCGCTTCGAGGCCGCGCAACGGCGGAGCGAGCACGAAGCCCTCGATGCGCGTCCGCGTGCGACTGACGTCTTTCGACTCCTGCACCGTCTCGACGCTGATGCTGCCGAGAGAAATCCCGTAGCGGGAGAAGGCGTCGCCGCCGAACCCCGAGATGCGGCCGCTGGCGAGGTTTGCACGGCCCATCGGCATGCCCGGCTCCCACTCGCTGGAGCCGAGTGCACCCAGCAGTCGGGTGACATCGAGGCCGCTTACGTCGAAATCTCCGACCTTGACCTCGGCGACCTTCTTTCCCTTCGCAGTCGCCTCCATGTCGCTGACCGTCAGCCGCGCGATGCGGCCACGGTCGAATCGCTCGACGAAAAACGATGCGAGACCGAACGTGTCGCCCTTCTGCTGCTGGGCGATCGAGAGAGTGTGCAATTCCAGCCGACCGACCTCGAGCGCCGCCAGGGCGCGTGCCACGCGCTGTCGCTCGGCATGGGGGCCGGGCTCGCCGGGATCGAACCGGTCGAGATCGAAATCGTCGACGACCATCGATGCCAGGCTCACCTCTGTGATCTGATCGACAGCGCGAAAGTCCTTCACCTCGAGACGCTTGACCTGCAGCGGGTCGCCCCAGCGGATGCCCTGAAGCGGCGTACGCCCCTGCAGGAGTTCCCGGATCGGCCAGTCGAGCCCTGATGCATCGACGCGCCCGATGGTCATTTCGCCGGCTGGACGCGTGGTCTTGACATCCAGCAGGACGATCTGCCGGTCGAACAGGGCGACCTCGACGCTGCCGACCTTGGTGGTGCCGCTGCGCTCGATCTCGGCTTTCAGCAGGTCGGCGACGTGGATCTGGATAAGCGGCACGGCGGCGAGGCAGATGCCGATCAGCCCGAGCAGCACCAGCCCCGCGATGATGCCCTTCTTCATGGCTCGGCGTCCGGCTGCCTGGACGGCTGGGCGGCGTCGAATGCCGGCAGCTTCATGCTGGCCTCGAAAATGCGCTGGATCGTCGGGTATCTCTTCATGTCCACCTTGAATCGTGCGGCATTGAATACCTGGGGAATGAGGCAAAGGTCGGCCAACGTCGGGTGATCGCCGTGACTGAAGGTGCCGGTCTTGCGGTCGCCGGCAATCGACGCCTCGTAGGCCTCGAAGCCCGTGTCGATCCAGTGGCGCGACCAGGCGAAGGCACTCTCCTCGCTCTGTCCGAAATTGTCGCGCAGATAGGCCATCACCCGCAGGTTCTGGATGGGATGAATGTCGGCCGCGCAGATCAGCGCCAGCGCCCTGATCCGGGCGCGGTCGACCGCGTCTCCGGGCAGCAGCGGCGGCTGCGGATGGGTCTCCTCGAGGTACTCGAGGATGGCCAGCGACTGTGTCAGGACGTCGCCGGAGTCGAGCACCATGGCCGGCACGAGCTTCTGGGGATTGAGCGCGACATAGTCGGCCGCCGCCTGCTCGCCCTTGCGCAGGTGGCGCGACGCATGCTCGACGGCAATGCCCTTGAGATTGAGGGCAATCCGGACTCGAAACGCCGCCGACGAACGAAAATAGCCAATCAGCTTCATAGCCGCCTCCGCCGGCAGATTAGGGCTTTGACCGAAATAGTCGACACATCTCCGATCCTCCAGCGCCTAGTCGGGGAGGTGCCCCATAGGCGTTAAAGTAGAAGGAAACCTCATTCTGGAGGAGCGCCCGTAGGGGCGCGTCTCGAAGGATGGGCAACAGGGGAGATCGCTGGAAAAATCGTGTCGCAGCGCCCTTCATTGTTGCCGACCAAAGGGCGAAGGTTACTTCGCCCGAATCGAGACGCGGCCCTCCGTGCCGCGCCTCCGGGTGAGGTTCCTTCGTGCTTAACGTCTATGGGGAGGTGCCCGAAATGCGGGGCGAAGGAGTCATGGCTCTTTCTTGGACCGCGGGCGTCTCGCCCACTCATGACACATGAGATGAGCGGGCGAGACGCCCGCGGTCCAAAAGAAGACTCACCCAGGCGGCGTGTAGCGCACGACCTTCTGATCGATGGCGCCGAAGATCGACTGGCCGGCGCGGTCCAGAATCTCGATCCGGATACGGTCGCCGAAGGCCATGAACGACGTCACGGGCTTGCCGCCCTCGATGGTCTCGCGCACCCGGCGCTCGGCGATGCACGAGCAACCGACCCCGGCGTCGCGGTTGGCCACGGTGCCGGAACCGACGACGGTGCCGGCCTCGAGGTGCCGCGTGCGGGCGGCATGGGCGATCAGCTGGCCGAAATCGAAGGTGAGATCCGTCGCCGCATTGGGATGCCCGAACTCCTTGCCGTTCAGGGTCGAAATCAGCGGCAGGTTGAGCTTGGCGCCGTCCCAGGCGGCACCCAGCTCGTCCGGCGTCACGACAACCGGCGCGAAGGCCGTCGCCGGCTTGCCGTGGAAGAAGCCGAAGCCCTTGGTCAGCTCGGTCACGATGAGGTTGCGCAGGGAGACGTCGTTCAGGATCGTCACCAGCTTGATGTGCCGGCGCGCCGCTTCGGCCGACACGCCCATCGGCACGTCGTCCACGATGACTCCGATCTCTCCCTCGAAATCGATCCCCCACGCCTCGTCGCCGGCCTCGATGTCGTCGTTGGGACCAATGAACGAATCCGAGCCGCCCTGGTACATCAGCGGGTCGGTCCAGAAGGACGGCGGCATCTCGACGCCGCGCGCCTTGCGGACCAGCTCGACATGCACGACGTAGGCCGATCCGTCAGCCCACTGGAAGGCGCGCGGCAGCGGCGCCGCGAGCGCCTTCGTGTCGACGGCGAAGGCGCCCGGCGCCTTGCCTTGGGCAAGCTGCCCGGCGAGCTCGACGAGCCTCGGCGACACCGCCGCCCAATCATCGAGCGCCTTCTGCAGAGTCGGCGCGATCCCGGTCGCCCGCACGGCCCGCTGGAGCGCGCGGTCGACGACGATCAGCGTGCCGTCGCGGCCGCCTTCCTTCAATGAGCCGAGCTTCATGGTGTCTCCAAGTCGTCGCGTTCATGCGGACCGCGGGCGTCCCGCCCCCGCAAGCACAAGAGCGGGCGGGACGCCCGCGGTCCACGAGAAACAACTCCGCCGCCGGCATGAGCTCCCGCGGGTTCCAGGACATAACGTAGCCCTCGAACTCGACACCGGCCGGCATGGCCGCGACATCGACGGCATCGCGCGTGTCGATCATGACCGCGACCTCGTCCGTCTCGGTCCGCCCGCCCTTGGTGGCCGCGTTGAAGGCCTTGGGATGCGGGCCGTGCGTGAAGCCGGAAGGATGGATCGTCATCATCCCGGGATGGATGTTGTCCCGGCTGAAGAAGCTGCCCTTGTGATAGAAGATGATCTCCTCGTAGTCGTCGTTGTTGTGGAAGAATGGCAGCTTGAGCGCCTCGGGATCGCTCTCGAAGGGGCGCGGCACGAAGGTGCAGACGACGAAGCGGCCGGCCATGAAGGTGGTGTGGGCCGACGGGGGAAGATGGGCGCGATGGCTCATCAACGGCCGCAGATCGCGCCAGTTGATGCGCACCACGCTGAGATCACCGTGCCAGCCCACGGCATCCAGCGGGTTGAAAGGGAAGGTCACCGTCGAGAGCTGATTGCGGCGCTTCACCGACACCCGCCAGGTGCGCTCGTCCTGCTGGGCGCGGAAGGCATCGTCGAGCCTCGGCGTATCGAGCATTGCGGTGTCGAAGATGGCGTGACGGCCGACCAGCCCCTTCTCCGGCAGGGTGAAATGCTCGTTGGTTGCCTCGACCGTCAGGGACAGGGTGGGCTTGCCGGGCGACAGGCGCCACATCGTACCGCGCGGAATTACGATGTAGTCGCCGTCACGATACTCGAGATGGCCGTAGTCGCAGTACAGCGCCCCCTCGCCTTCGTGAATGAACAGGAGCTGGTCGCCATCGCTGTTGCGCGCCAGTTCCTCCATCGGCGCGTCGAGCCGCCAGATGCGCATCTGCAGGTGCGGATTGGACATCACCAGCTGCGCTTGCCACGGGCTCGCGGCCCCGGCGGCGAGCTTGTTGAGGTCGAAGGCGCGCGGCCGGATGGCGCCGTCGAACTCGATCCAGTCGGTCGGCTTGTGCCGGTGATGGAACTGCGCCGACGGTCCGAAGAAGCCTTCCTTGCTGATCTCGCGCTCGTAGGTGTCCTCGGGAAGGCGGACATGGGCCTGGCGCGAGGCGACACCCTCGACCTGGCGCAGCGGAATCCAGTTCCTGGTCATGGTTTCCTCCGTTCGATCTATGCCTTGAGAACGCCGCGCCGGATCTGGTCGAGCTCGATCGACTCGAACAGGGCGCGGAAATTGCCTTCGCCGAAACCTTCGTTGCCGCGGCGCTGGATGATCTCGAAGAAGATCGGTCCGATCACCGTCTGGGTGAAGATCTGCAGCAGCAACCCGCCCCCCTTCGTCGGCGCGCCGTCGATCAGGATGCGATTGGCGGAGAGCCGGCCGAGATCCTCGCCATGGCCCGGCAGTCGGGCGTCGACCTGCTCGTAGTAGGTGTCGGGCACGGTCTGGAACGGCACGCCGCGGCCGCGCAGCGCCTCGACCGTGCCGTAGATGTCGCTGGTGCCGAGCGCGATGTGCTGGATGCCCTCGCCGTGATAGGCCGACAGATATTCCTGGATCTGCGACTTGTCGTCGGTGCTCTCGTTGATCGGGATGCGGATCTTGCCGCATGGGCTGGTCATCGCCTTGCTCTTGAGCCCGGTGAGCTTGCCCTCGATGTCGAAGTAGCGGATCTCCCTGAAGTTGAAGAGCCGTTCGTAGAAGTCGGCCCATTCGGCCATGCGCCCGCGGTGCACGTTGTGCGTCAGATGGTCGATGTAGGTCAGGCCGACGCCCCTGGGTGAATGCTCGATGCCCGGCAGGAACTCGAAGTCGACGTCGTAGATCGTGCCGCGCTCGCCGTAGCGATCGACCAGATAGATCAGCGAATCGCCGATGCCCTTGATCGCCGGGATGTTGAGCTCCATCGGCCCGACCTTGTTCTCGACGCCCCAGGCGCCGAGCGAGAGCGCGCGCCTGTAGGCGAAGGCCGCGTTCTTCACGCGAAAAGCGATGGCGCAGACGCTGGGTCCGTGCACCCGGGCGAAGCCCTGGGCGAAGCTCTCCTTCTCGCCGTTGACGATGAAGTTGACGTCGCCCTGACGGTACAGCGAGACGTCCTTGGAGCGGTGCCGGGCGACGCGCACGAAGCCCATGCCCTCGAACAGCGCGCCGAGCGCCGCCGGATCGGGCGCGGTGTACTCGACGAACTCGAAGCCGTCGGTGCCCATCGGATTGATCTCGTCGACGCCCGCGGGGGAGTCCTTGACGGTTGCCATGCTCGACCTCCGGTTGACCTCGATCCGAAATTAGTTTCAAACGTAACTATTATGGCGGACGCTTTGCAAGCCCTCGAACTGGAGAATTTTCTGCCCTACCGGCTGTCGGTGCTGGCGCAGCTCGTGTCCGAGTCGCTGCACGACCTCTATGCCGAGCCGTTCGGGCTTACCGTCACGCAATGGCGGGTGATGGCGGCGCTGGGCCGCTTCGCCCCTCTTACCGCCTCTGAAGTGGGGCAGCGCATCGTCATGGACAAGGTCGCCGTCAGCCGGGCCGTCGCCGGTCTCATGGAGCGCGGGCTGATCGAACGCGCCACCGACCGCAAGGATCGCCGCCGGGCCTCGTTACGGCTGAGCGCGCGCGGGCGCGCCATGCATGCCCGCATCGTGCCGCTTGCCCTGGGATATCAGGAGCGGCTGTACGAAGCCCTCGACGCCGGCGAGCGGCAGCGCTTCGACGCCCTCACGGAGCGCCTGTTCGCGCACGCCAAGACCCTTCGGGACGCCGGCTGAGCCTGCCTTGTCGCTCGGAGTCGCCATGCTATAACCCCCGGCGCTTTTGCAAGATGGGGAGGCAGATTTGGCCGCACAGGTCGCCCGGCAGCATGCGGCCGCCAAGCCGGTCCTGGTGCTCAATGGGCCGAATCTCAACATGCTTGGCAAGCGGCAGCCCGAGATTTACGGCCGTGAAACCCTGGTGGACGTCGAGCAGGCGTGCCGCAAGGAGGCCGAGCGCCTGGGGATAAATATCGAGTTCGCCCAGAGCAATCACGAAGGCGCCATGGTCGAACAGATTCAGGCGGCGCGCGAGAAAAACGCCGGAATCGTCATCAATGCGGGCGCCTACACTCACACCTCGGTCGCCCTGCTCGATGCCCTGAACGCCGCCGAGCTGCCGGTTATCGAGGTTCACCTCTCCAACATCTACAAGCGTGAAAGCTTCCGCCATCACTCCTATATCAGCCCGGCTGCGGTCGGCGTGATCGCGGGGCTGGGCAGCCACGGCTACCTTCTCGCCCTGCAGGCACTGGCCCGCCTGCTGGCACGCTGATCCTCATCGCGGAGCACTGGCCTCATGGCAAAGTTCGAGATGGATACCGAGTTCGTCCGCAAGCTGGCGCAGATCCTCCACGAGACCGACCTCGGTGAGATCGAGCTGTCCGACGGCGATCGCCGCATCCGGGTCGCGCGGCCCACGGTGACGGTGGCGGCCGCGCCCGTGATGGCCGCCGCCGCCGCGCCGGCGGGAGTGACGCCGGCGGCGGCCACCAGCCCGGCCAGCGACTTCGCCAAGCATCCCGGCGCCGTGAAATCGCCGATGGTCGGCACCGCCTATCTTGCCCCCGAACCCGGCAAGCCGAATTTCGTGTCGGTCGGCGACGACGTCACCGCCGGGCAGACCCTGCTGATCATCGAGGCGATGAAGACATTCAATCCAATCAAGGCGCGCAAGGCCGGCAGGGTCACGCGCATCCTGGTCGAGAACGCCCAACCCGTGGAGTACGACGAACCGTTGCTGGTGGTCGAATAGGGACGCCGCGGCCTCGATGTTTGACAAGGTCCTGATCGCCAACCGCGGGGAAATCGCGCTGCGCATCCATCGCGCCTGCCGCGAGATGGGCATCCAGACCGTGGCCGTGCATTCGACGGCCGACAGCGACGCCATGCATGTCCGGCTGGCCGACGAATCGGTCTGCATCGGCCCGCCGCCGGCGCGCGACAGCTACCTCAACATCCCGGCGATCCTCTCGGCTGCGACGATCGCCGGCGCCGACGCAATTCATCCCGGCTACGGCTTCCTGTCCGAGAATGCCCGCTTCGCCGAGGCGGTCGAGGCGCACGGCTTCACCTTCATCGGACCGACCGCCGAGCACATCCGCATGATGGGCGACAAGATCATCGCCAAGCAGACGGCGGCCGAGCTCGGCCTGCCGCTGGTGCCCGGCTCGCCGGGGCCGGTCGAAACGCGCGACGAGGTGGTGGCGCTCGGCGAGCGGATTGGCTGGCCGGTGCTGGTCAAGGCGGTCGCCGGCGGCGGCGGACGCGGCATGAAGGTGGTGGCGGACCCGGCGGCGGCCGCAGAGGCCTTCTCGCTTGCCCGCGCCGAGGCCAAGGCCGCGTTCGGCAACGACGCGGTCTATGTCGAGAAGTACCTGGCGCGGCCGCGGCACATCGAGATCCAGGTGCTGGGCGACGGCAAGGGCGGCGGCGTCCATCTCGGCGAGCGCGACTGCTCCCTGCAACGGCGCCATCAGAAGGTTCTGGAGGAAGCGCCCTCGCCGGCCCTCAATGCCGGGCAACGGCAGCGGATCGGCGAGCTCGCCGCCGCGGCGGTCCGCAAGCTCAAATACCGCGGCGCCGGCACCCTGGAATTCCTGTTCCAGGACGGCGAGTTCTACTTCATCGAGATGAATACCCGTCTCCAGGTCGAGCATCCGATCACCGAGGCCGTGACCGGCATCGACCTGGTGCGCGAGCAGATCAGGATCGCCAACGGCGCCCCGCTCGGCATGACGCAGGACGACATCGTGATCCAGGGTCACGCCATCGAATGCCGGATCAACGCCGAGCATCCCGAGACCTTCGTGCCCTGCCCCGGACGCGTCGTCGACTATCATCCGCCGGGCGGCCTCGGCGTGCGCGTCGATTCCGGCCTCTACACCGGCTACGTCATGCCACCCTACTACGATTCGATGGTCGCCAAGTTGATCGTCAACGGCGCGACGCGCAACGAATGCCTGATGCGCCTGCGCCGCTCGCTCGAGGAGTTCGTGATCGGCGGCATCGATACCACGATCCCGCTGCACCTTCGCATCGTCGCCGAGCAGGCCTTCATCGACGGCGACTACGACATTCACTGGCTGGAGAAGCTGGTCGGCCTGAAGAAGTAGCTTTCCGGCAATGGAGATTACGCCCGACCTCCTGCTGCAGGCCTATCGGATCGGCGTCTTCCCGATGGGCGAACGGCGCGACGATCCGAAGCTCTACTGGCTCGATCCCAGGAGGCGCGCCGTGCTGCCGCTCGATGGCTTCCATCTGCCGCATCGCCTGGCGCGCACCATCCGCGCCGGCCGCTTCGAGGTCACCGCCGACACGGCGTTTGCCGAGACGGTTCGCGCCTGTGCCGAGCCGCGGCCGGGCCATCCCGAGAGCTGGATCAACGCGCCGATCGTCGAGCTGTACACCGAGCTGCATCGCCGCGGCCACGCCCACAGCGTCGAATGCTGGACCGACGGGCAGCTGGCCGGCGGCCTGTACGGCGTCTCGGTCGGCGCGGCGTTCTTCGGCGAGAGCATGTTCACGCGCCAGCGCGACGCCTCGAAGGTGGCCCTGGTGCATCTGGTGGCGCGGCTGATCATCGGCCGCTTCCGCCTGCTCGACTGCCAGTTCATGACCGAGCATCTGCGCAGCTTCGGCGCCATCGAAATCGCGCGCGAGGAGTTCCGCCGACTGCTCGCGGCAGCGATCGAGCAGCCCGCGGAATTTCAGCGCGACCTGGGTGGCGCCGACCCCTGCGCCATCGTGCAGGCGAGCACGCGGACGTCGTAGACGCCATGGTCGAGCGCCGACAGCGACGGCGTCGAGGCGAACATCCAGCCGGCGAACAGCTTCTCCTCGGGCTGGCCCGGCTTGTGGTCGATGATGGTGAGGTAGGCGACCGCCTCGGGCGGCGCTTCCGGAACATTGACCAGGCAGTCGCCGACCGAGATCTCCAGAGTGCCGAAGCGTGTCGCCTCGCCGACCGGGGCGACGAAGCGCTGGGTGCGCGCGGTGACCTTGTCGAGACCCTGCAACTCGGCGACCCGCCTGCCCGGTCCGTCGGGAATCGGCCGCAGGTTTACGCTTGCCGCCCGCGGTGCGGTCTGCGGCGTTTGTGGCGGCTGCTGTGCCTGAGCGGCGACGATGCCGAGGCTGGCAACCGACGCGAACAGCGCCAGGAATATGCGCTGGGGGCGCGCCACTCCCGTGGCGCGATCATCGTTGATCATAGAGAAGACGCGCCAAGGGAGTGGCGCGCCCCCAGCCATGAGCTTCCACCTGGAACCGCCGGCATTTTCACTGTGTCGTGGTGCACGCTCGCAAGCTCTCACCGCTTGCCGGTATAGGGCACCTCGAGCCCTTCGATCAGCTCGTGCAGGGCGGCCTTGATCTGATCGGCATCGCATCCCATCAGGACTCCATCCTCGAGCGCATCTGCGCAGAGCGACTCGATTTCCTGGATGTTCTGGTTGAGGACTTTGATCTTTTCGAGGCACGACACCGGCTTGCCGTCGGGTTGGCGCCAGGTCGGGGGAAACTTGGGACGCGTGTTCATCACTTGGACCCTGTGCCACCGAACATGAACTTCGCAATCAGTTCCGACAAGGGGATCGCCCCCTGCGTCTTGTCGATTTCGCCGCCCGCCTTGATCATGGTTTTGTCGCTGCCCGGCTCGAGAATGATCACCATGCTGCCCAGCAGCGACTCGCTGACGATCTTGGCATGCGTGTCGACCGGCAGATCGAGATTTGCCGACACCATCATGCGGACGATCGCCTGGTAGGTGCTGCGGTCGAGCTCGAAGCCGGTGACGGCGCCCACTTTCACCCCGCTCACCGTCACGTCCGCGCCGCGCTTCAGGCCATCGATCCGGTCGAAGCGGGCGATGATCTCGTAGCCGTTGGGCGAACCACGATCCGACTTGGCGAACGCGTAGAACACGAACACGCCGGCCACCAGCAGGACCAGCGCACCCACGATCGTCTCGACGATATTGCGACCCACGCCCCTTCCCCACCAACGGCGGCGTCAGCCCGGCCGCCACGCCTCGTAAGGCGGTTTGGGCTTCTCGCCGACGGAAAGCGTGTGGCCCGGCGGACGGTAGGCGCCGGCAGTGCCGCTGAGGTTGGGCACGTGCTCCTTCTGCCAGGTCTTGCGCGGAAGGCCACCGGCCGGCGGCACCTCGTCCGTCGTGTAATGCAGCCAGCCGTGCCAATCGGGGGGAACGCGCGAGGCTTCGGCAACGCCGTTGTACATCACCCAGCGCTTGCGTCGCCGCCCCGCAATCACGCGCTTGTCCTGGAAGTAGCGATTGCCTTCGGCATCGGTGCCAACGAGCTCGCCGCGTCTCTTGGTAAACAGCCACGTGCCGATCGTCATGCGCAACCCATGCTTCGAATGTAACCGCGCCGCTTGTACGCGGAGGCCTGGAAGCGCGCAACGCGGCTGTCTCGATGACTTGATCCACATCGTTCGACGACAGGCAAACGCGGCACTTTTGACCCCTGTTGCGCACTTGCATCATCTAGTACCATCAACACCTTGTTCTACAAAATGTAGTTGCGCACACAAGATTTTGTAATTTACTATCGCTCAGTGCCCACATGTGCGTGCTCGAAAGCGACCGAGCACCTCCCGCAAAGGACTTCACAAGACGGGAAACGGGCACGGGGGACCGTCGATGCGCTTTGAGCGTCGGTATACGCAAGCAGGAAGATCGCCATTCGCAGGAGTGGCGTTTCGTGCTGCCGATTCCGAAATCCGCAATCCGGACGGCTCGATCGTGTTCCAGGCGACGGGGGTCGACGTGCCGGCCGACTGGTCGGCCGTCGCCGTCGACATCCTCGCCCAGAAGTATTTTCGGCGGTCGGGCGTGCCGACGCGGACGAAGCCGGTGGCAGAGCCCGACGTGCCGCAATGGCTGTGGCGGGCCATTCCCGACGAGGTCGCACTCCAGCAGCTTCCCGAGGCCGATCGCTTCACCGGCGAGACCAGCGCCCGTCAGGTATTTCATCGCATGGCCGGCGCCTGGACCTACTGGGGCTGGCGTGGCGGCTACTTCGACAGCGAGGCCGATGCGCGCGCCTTCTACGACGAGCACTGCCACATGCTGGCGACGCAGGTGTGCGCGCCCAACTCGCCGCAATGGTTCAACACCGGCCTGCATTGGGCCTATGGCATCGACGGCCCGGGCCAGGGCCACTGGTTCGTCGATCATCGCGACGGCCTCGCCTATCCGTCCACGTCGGCCTACGAGCGGCCGCAGCCGCACGCCTGCTTCATCCAGAGCGTCGCCGACGATCTGGTGAACGAAGGCGGCATCATGGACCTGTGGGTCCGCGAGGCGCGCTTGTTCAAGTACGGCTCCGGCAGCGGCTCCAACTTCTCGCGCGTGCGCGGCGCGGGCGAGCGACTCGCCGGCGGCGGGCGGTCCTCCGGTTTGATGTCCTTCCTGCGGATCGGCGATCGCGCGGCCGGCGCCATCAAGTCCGGCGGCACGACGCGGCGCGCCGCCAAGATGGTGTGCGTCGACATCGACCATCCGGACGTCGAGGACTTCATCGCCTGGAAGACGATCGAAGAGCAGAAGGTCGCCGCACTGGTCGCCGGCTCGCAGCTCGCCAATCGGCATCTCAATGCGGTGATGCGCGCCTGCGTCGATGGCGGCCTCTCCGGGGAGCAGGCCTTCGATCCGAAGCGCAACCCGGCGCTGCGCCGCGAGATCTCGGCTGCCCGCAGGGCGATATTGCCGGAAAACTACATCCAGCGGGTCATCCAGTTCGCGCGCCAGGGCTATCGCGAGATCGAGTTCGCGACCTACGACACCAACTGGGAATCGGAAGCCTACCTCACCGTCGCCGGCCAGAACGCAAACAACTCGGTGCGCATCACCGACCGATTCCTGCGCGCGGTCGAGGCGGACGAGCCGTGGGCGCTGGTCGAACGGACGACCGGCAGGACCGCCCGCACCGTGGGCGCGCGCAGGCTCTGGCAGAGCGTCGCCGAGTCGGCATGGCATTCGGCCGACCCGGGCGTGCAGTACGACACCACGATCAACGACTGGCACACCTGCCCCGCCTCGGGGCGCATCAACGCCTCGAACCCGTGCTCCGAGTACATGTTCCTCGACGACACGGCGTGCAATCTGGCGTCGCTCAATCTGATGCGGTTCCGTCGCGCCGACGGGTCGTTCGACGTCGAGGCTTTCCAGCACGCGGTGCGGTTGTGGACCGTCGTGCTCGAGGTCTCGGTGATGATGGCGCAGTACCCGTCGCGCCGCATCGCCGAGCTGTCCTATCGCTACCGAACCCTGGGACTGGGCTACGCCAATCTCGGTGCGCTCCTCATGGCATCGGGGCTGGCCTATGACAGCGTCCCCGGCCGTGCCATCGCCGCGGCCGTGACCGCCGTCATGACGGGGACGGCCTACGCCGCCTCAGCCGAGATGGCGCGGCAGCTCGGTGCGTTTGCCGGCTTCGCCGCCAACCGTGATGCAATGCTTCGGGTCGTGCGCAATCACCGTCGTGCCGCTCACGGCGAGGCGACGGGTTACGAAGAGCTCTCGATCGCGCCGGTTCCGTTCGACGCCCGTCAATGTCCCGATCCGGCGCTCGCCGAAGCCGCGCGGCGGCAGTGGGACGATGCCCTGGTGCTGGGCGAGCGCTATGGCTATCGCAACGCCCAGGTCTCGGTGATCGCTCCCACCGGCACGATCGGCCTGGTGATGGACTGCGACACCACCGGCATCGAGCCCGATTTCGCCCTGGTCAAATTCAAGAAGCTCGCGGGCGGCGGCTACTTCAAGATCATCAACCGGACGGTCCCCCTCGCCCTGCGCAGCCTGGGTTACGGCGAGGCCGCCATCGCCCGCATCGTCGCCCAAGCCGTGGGTCATGGCTCGCTCGCGACCGCGCCGGCGATCAATCATGCCAGCCTGGCCGAGCGCGGCTTCGACAGGACGACGATCGACAGGATCGAAAAGGCGACAGCCACCGCCTTCGACATCCGCTTCGCCTTCTCGCGCCACGTGCTGGGTGACGCCTTCTGCCGCGACATCCTTGGCCTCGACGAGACGGCGCTGGCCGATCCCAAGCTCGACGTGCTGGCGCGGCTCGGCTTCTCGCGAGGCGACATCGCCGCGGCGAACCTGCACGCCTGCGGGACAATGACGCTCGAAGGCGCGCCTGATCTCGCGCAGGAGCACCTGGCTGTGTTCGACTGCGCCAATGTCTGCGGTCGCGAGGGCACGCGCTGCCTGTCGGCGGAAAGCCACATCCGCATGATGGCGGCGGCGCAGCCATTCGTATCGGGCGCGATCTCCAAGACCATCAACATGCCGAATTCGGCGACGGTCGACGATTGCCGCAATGCCTACGAGCTGTCGTGGCGCCTGGGGCTGAAGGCCAATGCGCTCTATCGCGACGGGTCGAAGCTCTCCCAGCCGCTGTCGGCGCTGGTCCTGGGCGACGACATGGCGGCCAACGACGACGAGCTGGACCAGCCGCCGCTGGCGCGCGTGCCGGTCATCGCCGAGCGGATCATCGAACGCATCGTCGAGCGCGAAGTGCGCGCCGGACGCGAGCGCCTGCCGCAGCGTCGCAAGGGCTATACCCAGAAGGCGATCGTCGGTGGCCACAAGGTCTATCTTCGCACCGGCGAGTACGAGGATGGCAGGGTCGGCGAGATCTTCATCGACATGCACAAGGAAGGCGCGGCCTTCCGCAGCCTGATGAACAACTTCGCCATCGCCATCTCGATCGGCCTGCAATACGGAGTGCCGCTCGAAGAGTTCGTCGAAGCCTATACCTTCACGCGCTTCGATCCGTCCGGCATGGTCGAGGGCAACGACGCCATCAAGATGTCGACGTCGCTGCTCGACTACATCTTCCGCGAGCTCGCGATCTCCTATCTCGGGCGCAGCGATCTGGCCCATGTCGAGCAGGCCGACCTGCGGCCCGATGGTGTCGGCCGCGGCGAAATCCAGGGCGAGTTGCCGGCGCCCGGCACGGAGGCGGCCAAGGCCGCCGCTGCCGCGGTCAACCGCATCGCCAGCGTCGGCTACACACGCAGCAATCTCTACGTCTTGAACGGCCGGACGGCCGGCAATGTCGCGATCGCCGAAGAGGCCATCGCTGCCGGCCTCCCGCCCACGGAACTGACGAACGGCCCAGCCGTCGCTACGGCGTCAAACGCCCAGGCGGCCGTCGTCGGCGTCGCGCTCGGAGAGGCATCCTCTTCGGCTCTCGGCTTCGCTCTCGAGGCGAAGCTTCGGGGGTTCGAAGGCGATGCCTGCCCGGAATGCGGCAACTTCACCATGGTCCGCAACGGGACGTGCCTCAAATGCACGACCTGCGGCGGCACCACGGGATGCAGTTGAGCATGCGCGGCACGCGTACCTGCGTAACCCGGGGCCCTAGCGGTTGGGTGCCTCAAAGCTAACCATAGGAGACAGTCATGGCTGCTAAGAAGAAGGCTGCGAAGAAGAAAGCTGCGAAGAAGAAGAAGCAGTAAAGAAGGAAGGGCAAAACAAGCCAAAGTCAGACTTTGGCCCCTCTAATCAAACGCCTTTCGGCTTCCGCGTGGGACCCCCATGGTCCCACCGGAAGCCCACTTCTTGTGTTATTCGTCTAATGCCAATGCGACACCCCGCCTGCGGGGGTGGAAAGGCGTAACTGAGTACGAGTCCGGCGACCTCGGTCTGCCGGACTTTTTTTGTGTCGACTGGTCACCGACGCCATCAACTTCCTCCTCCGTCATCGGGGAGGTGGCCCGCAGGGCGCGGAGGGGGAGAGCGCCGTCCAGATCTTTCCAATTTCCACGTCGGAATCTCAAACGCCTCGATTGGGGCCTACCCCCTTTCGCCCCGTATGACTGGGCACCTCCCCCGATGACGGGAGAGGAAAATGAGCTTGATGGTTAACCTCGTTCAGACTACATAGCGGAATGTGGGTACTGACCATTCAGTCATTAGCGAGCCGTCGTCCGCCGAGTCGGGTGGCCGGACACGGCGTCCGGAGGTCCGCGGCCCCGAGATTGCCCGCGCCGCCCTCGACCTCTTCGTCACCAAGGGCTTTGCCGCCACCAAGCTCGAGGACGTCGCCCGAGCCGCTGGCGTGAGCAAGGGTCTCCCCTACCTCTATTTCAAGAACAAGGAAGAGCTCTTCAAGGCGGTGATCGTCGAGGCAATCGGCGAACCGCTGCTGCGCGCCAACGACATGGTCGACGCCTTCGACGGTCCCACGACAGACCTGCTGCGCGAGTTGGTGGCGAAGTTCCGCGAGTTCGCCGAAAGCCCCTTGGGGGGCGTAATCAAGCTGATCCTGGCGGAAGCCGGCAACTTTCCCGACGTCGCGCGCTTCTACTGCTCCAACTTCGACCTGCACGGCCGCGAGCTGTTCGCCAAGGTCCTCCGTCGCGGCATCGCGCGCGGCGAGTTCCGCCCCGTCGACGATATCGAAATGTCTGCCATCCTGCTCGCGCAGCCGCTCGCCATGCATTCCGTCTGGTTGCGCTCCCTCGCCCCGCATGACGAGTCGCTGCCCGCCGACAGCGACCGTTTCTACGAGGCCTACCTCGACTTCGTCCTGAGGGGGTTGCGTCCATGACGCGAAAGATCAAAGTCCTGCTCGCCGTGTTCGCCGTCGGCGCCCTGCTCGCCGCCGGCGCGTTCGCGTGGAAGTCGGGCAAGGGTCCTGGCACCGCGAATGCGCCCGCCGGGACGGCGCAGCCGGCGCCGGATCGTACCCTCGAGTTGATCGCCGCAGAGCTGCACACCATCAGGCCGCGCGGTCTGGTCGATACGGTGCGCTTTACCGGCACCACCCAGCCGGTCGACCAGACCATCGTCAAGGCGCGCGTCGCCGGCCGTCTCGCCGAGGTGCTGGTGCGCGAGGGCGACAAGGTGACCAAAGGGCAGGTCCTCGCCCGTTTCGAGACCAGCGAGCTGCAGGCCAAGGTGAACGAACGCCAGTCTGCGGTCGATGCGGCGCGCGCCGAGGCGCGCTGGACGGCTCGCGATCGCGCCGACAAGGAGACGCTCGCCACCCGCAACATCGTCTCGCAATCGGCCGTCGACCAGGCGCGTTCGGCCGCCGAACACCGCGCGTCGATGGTCGCGGTGTCGGAAGCGCAGCTCGAGATCGCCAAGAAGAACCTGGCCGACGCCTCGGTTCGCGCCCCCTTCGACGGCGTGGTCGGCGAGCGCATCGCCAACCAGGGCGAATCGTTGCCGATCGACGGCAAGATCCTGGCCCTTCTCGACACCAGCCACGTCGAGGTCACGGCGCAGATGCCGGCCGCCGACGTCGTGCGCCTGAAGGTCGGTCAGACCGCCAAGGTGAGCCTCGAAGGCTTCGGCGATCGGGCGTTCGCCGGCCGCATCACGCGTATCAGCCCGACCGCTCAGCCCGGGTCGCGGTCGATCCCCGTCTATGTCGAGATCGTCGACCGTCACGACGCGCTGCGCGGCGGCCTGTTCGCCACCGGCAGCGTCGTCGTGCAGGAGAAGGGCCACGCGCTCGCCGTGCCCGTCTCGGCCATGCGCAAGGACGGCCAGGGCGACTACGTTCTCGCGGTCGAGAACGGCGTGCTGGTGCACAAGCCGGTCGGCGCCGTGCGCACGTGGTCGCGCGGCGAGCTGGTCGAGGTGAAGGGCCTGGACGCCGGCATGACGATCGTGTCGGCGCCCCTGCCCGGCCTCAGGGCAGGCCAAGCGGTCAAGCTCGCCGAGACGCGCTAGAGCGGGATTTCCTACGTTGAAGCGCCACCCCTCGGGTCGACGTCCGAACCTCTGTCGTCCTGAGCGCAGCGAAGGACCTAATCGCCGCCTGCGACGGGAGCGCATTGAAACTCCTGGCGATGAGAACCTTCGCTTACGGCGCGGTAAACCGCGCCTTACTCGGGATGAGAGAATCGACGCCGAGTCGATTCCAATCAAACCAAGCGCGCTCTAGGCGTCCCACGATGAAGCTCACGCGAATCGCCGTCGACAATCCGGTGTTTGCCACCATGATGATGGTGGCGCTGCTGGTGATGGGGCTGTTCTCCTACCGGCAGCTCGGTGTCGACCAGTTTCCGAACGTCGACTACCCGGTCGTCGTGGTTACCACGAACTACCCTGGCGCCGCCCCCGAGACGGTGGAAACCGAGATCAGCCGCAAGATCGAGGAATCGGTCAATGCCATCGCGGGCTTGAAGACCTTGACCTCGCGGTCGCTCGAAGGGCAGTCGATCGTCATCGCCGAGTTCGAGCTGTCGGTGCCCTCGCAGGCGGCCCTGCAGGACGTGCGCGAGAAGGTTCAGCAGGTGCGCGCCGGCTTCAAAACCGAGGTCAAGGAGCCGCTGATCCAGCGCTTCAACCCCGACGATCAGCCAATCGTCTCGCTCGCCGTGCGCTCCGACATTCGCTCGGTGCGCGACCTGACGACGCTCGCCGACCAGGTCATCGTCAAGCGGCTGCAGACCGTGCGCGACGTCGGCCGGGTGACCATCGCGGGCGGCGTCAAGCGGCAGATCAATATCGAGCTCGATCCCGGTCGCATGCATTCGCTGCGCGTCGGCGTCAACGACATCATGGCGGCGATCCGCGAGGAAAATCAGAACTTCCCGGCCGGCAACGTCGCGCGCGGCAACCACGACCGGCTGATCGAGGTCACCGGCCGCATCGCCGAGCCCGGCAGCTTCGCCGACCTGATCGTCGCGCGCCGCGGCCCCGCGCCGGTCTATCTGCGCCAGGTCGCCACCGTGGTCGACGGCCAGCAGGAACGCGAGAACGTCGCGATCCTGAACGGTGAGCGCGCCGTCGCCATCGACATCGTCAAGACCCAGGGCTCGAACACCATCGCGGTCGCGCGCGGCGTGCGCAAGTCCGTCGCCGAGCTGCAGGCCTTCCTGCCCGCCGACGTCAAGCTCGAGATCGTCCGCGACAGCTCGCGCGGCATCCAGAACTCGGTCGACAACGTCCAGCGGACGATGATCGAGGGTGGCCTGCTCACGATCGCCATCGTCTTCCTGTTCCTGCACTCCTGGCGCAGCACGGTGATCACCGGTCTCGCGCTGCCGATCTCCGTATTCGGCTCCTTCATGGTGATGGCGGCCTTCGGCTTCACGCTGAACGTGCTCACCCTAATGGCGCTCAGCCTGGCGATCGGCATCCTGATCGACGACGCGATCGTGGTGCGCGAGAACATCATGCGCCACATCGGCTTCGGGAAGTCGCACCGGCAGGCCGCGATCGACGGCACCGAGGAGATCGGCCTCGCGGTGCTGGCCACCACCTTCTGCATCGTCGCGGTGTTCCTGCCCGTCGCCTTCATGGGCGGCATCATCGGACGCTTCTTCTTCCAGTTCGGCATCATGGTATCGGCCGCCGTGCTGATCTCGCTGTTCGTCTCCTTCACGCTCGACCCGATGCTGTCGTCGGTCTGGTACGACCCGCAGGCACATGGCACCGCCCGCTTTGCCCGCATCGTCAACGGCGCCCAGGAGCACGCCAACCGGATCTATCGTGCCGTCCTGGGCTGGTCCCTGCGCTGGCCAAAGATCACCCTGCTGATCGCTCTCGCGAGCTTCCTCGGCAGCTTCGCCCTGGCCCGGCATATTGGCTTCGAATTCGTTCCCCAGGCCGATCTCGGCGAGCAGGTGGTGAGCATCGAGACGCCGGTCGGCTCCTCGCTCGAATACACCGAGGCCAAGCTGCGCCAGGTCGACGCCGCGGTGCGCGAATTCCCCGAGGTCGACTATACCTACGGCACGGTCAATACCGGCTACGCCAACGGCAAGAACCAGGCGACCCTCTACCTGCGGCTCAAGCCCGTGAAGGAGCGCAAGCGCTCGCCCGAGCAGCTCGCCCAGCCGATCCGCGACCGCCTGGCCAGCATCCCCGGCATCGTGGTCTCGATCAACATTCCCGGCGGTCCGGCCGGCGGCGTGCAAAAGCAGATCCAGCTGTCGCTGCAGGGATCCGACACCGCGACACTCGACCGCCTGTCGCAGGACATCATGCGCCGCGCCCGGGAGATTCCCGGCCTCGTCGACCTCGACCGCAACCTGAAGGCCGCCAAGCCCCTGCTCTCCGTCCGCTTGCGACGCGACGCGGCGTCCGACCTCGGCCTCGGCTCGGCGCTGGTCGCGCAGTCGCTGCGCCCCCTGTTCGCCGGCGACGAAACCAGTCTCTGGCGTGCGCCGGACGGCGAGAACTACACCGTCATGGTTCGCCTGCCGCTCGACGATCGCACCGGCGTGGCCGATCTGCAGCGCATCTGGTTCACCGCCGGCACCGAGCCCAACGGCCTGCCGCGCATGGTCCATATCGCCCAGATCGCCGACATCGAAAGCGACGTCGGCGCTTCCCAGATCAACCGCCGCGACCTCAATCGAGAGGTCTGGATCACCGCCAACGTCTCGGGCCGGTCCACTGGCGAGGTCAGCAGCGACCTGCAGAAGCTGCTCGCCGCGACGCCCTTGCCGCCCGGTTACCGCTTCGTGTTCGGGGGCTCGACCAAGGACATCGCCGAGAGCTCCGCCAATGCCAGCCAGGCGCTGCTGCTCGCCGTCATCCTGATCTACCTGATCCTGGCATCGCAGTTCGGCAGCTTCCTGCAGCCGATCGCCATCATGATGTCGCTGCCGATGTCGCTGATCGGCGTCTTCCTCGGCCTGCTGACCGCCGGCACGACCCTCAACGTCTTCAGCGCCATCGGCTTCATCATGCTGATGGGCCTGGTCACCAAGAACGCCATCCTGCTGGTCGATTTCTTCAACCAGGCACGGGCCCGCGGCGCCACCGTTCACGACGCACTGTTCGAGGCCGGCTCGATCCGCCTGCGCCCGATCCTCATGACCACGCTCGCCATGGTGTTCGGCATGATGCCGCTGGCGCTCGGCCTCGGCGAGGGAGCAAGCCAGCGTGCACCGATGGCGCATGCGGTGATCGGCGGCCTGATCAGCTCGACGCTGCTCACTCTCGTGGTCGTGCCGGTGGCGCTGGTCTATGTCGACCGGATCGGCCAGTGGGGTAAGGCGCGCTTCAGCCGGTCGGCCGACGAGCTTGCGCGTTCGCACAAACCTGCCGAGTAGAATTCGCCGCCCCTTTCAAGTCGCAATTCCTGGCACGATTTGCGCTATGCTCCCGGCATGCCGGACGACACACCGACCATCGGGCTGCGGGTCGTCGAATCGCTCGCCGCGGTCGACGAGGCACAGTGGGACGCCTGCGCTCTCGCGCCGGGCTCGGCCGGCAATCCGTTCCTGAGCCACCGTTTCCTGAAGGCGCTGGAGGATTCGAAATCGGTCGGCCGGCGGACCGGGTGGCAACCGCAGTACCTGCTGGCCGAGGCGGAGGACGGCACCCTGCTCGGCGCCGCGCCGCTTTACGTCAAGGGGCACTCTCAGGGCGAGTACGTGTTCGACCATGGCTGGGCCCAGGCCCTGGAACGCGCTGGCGGACGCTATTATCCCAAGCTCCAGGTCGCCGTCCCCTTCACGCCGGTGCCCGGCCCGCGCCTGTTCGCCCGCCCCGGCCCGTGCGAGGATGGTGTGCGCGATGCGCTGATCGAAATGCTGGCCAAGATCGCGGGCGACAACCGCATCAGCTCGGTCCACGTCACGTTCTGCACCGAAGCCGAGTGGAAGCGCTTCGGCGCGCACGGCTGGCTGCAGCGCCTAGGCCAGCAGTATCACTGGCACAATGGCGGCTATCGCACGTTCGACGACTTCCTGGCGGCCCTGGCATCGCGCAAGCGCAAGGCGATCCGAAAGGAACGCGAATCGGTGCGCCGCGAGGGCCTGGTGGTGCGGGCCCTGTGCGGCGAGGAGATCCGGCCTCGCCACTGGGACGCATTCTTCGCGTTCTACATGGATACGGGCGGCCGCAAGTGGGGCTCGCCCTACCTCACGCGGTCGTTCTTCGACATCATCGGCGCCACCATGGCCGACAAGGTGGTGCTGGTGATGGCCGAGGCGGACGGGCGGCCGGTCGGCGGCGCGCTCAACCTCAAGGGCGACGACACGCTCTACGGCCGCTACTGGGGCTGCCTGGAGAGCCACGCCTTCCTGCATTTCGAGGCCTGCTACTACCAGGCCATCGACTACGCGATCACCCACGGCCTGCAGCGCGTCGAGGCCGGCGCCCAAGGCGACCACAAGATCCAGCGCGGCTACCTACCGGTGGCGACCTACTCGGCTCACTGGATCATCGATCCGGGCTTCCGCCGCGCCGTCGAAGACTATCTGAAGCGCGAGCGACCCGCCGTTCAGCACGAGATCGAGGGGCTGCAGCAGTATTCGCCCTTCCGCAAGGAAGGGGACGGGTGACTCATGGTCCTCCCCCGTCATCGGGGGAGGTGCCCCATAGGCGTTAAATTTGGGGTCGTTCGCTGGGAGCGCGCCGCTCATAGGCGCTAACTTTGGCCGGTCCAGCAAAGTCCTCATCTTGAGGAGGTCGCGTAGCGACCGTCTCGAAGGATGCGCGACAGACCAGATCGCTGGAATAGCGGTGTTGCAACATCGGATTTGTTGCCGACCCTTCGAGACGCGGCCTCCAGGCCGCTCCTCAGGGTGAGGTCCCTTTGTAAGTTAAGTTAGCGCCTATGAGCGCGCCGCTCCAGTGGCGCTCATTGGCCCGTCGATCGACGACAAAGTGCGCCATTGGAGTGTGGCGCGCTCCCAGCGAAGAACGTCGCTCTAACGCCTATGGTGCCCGTCATACGGGGCGGAGGGGTCATGAGTCACGCGGACCGCGGGCGTCCCGCCCGCTCATCATCAAGTCATGACCGGGCGGGACGCCCGCGGTCCAAATGAGCTCGACCCCTCCGTCGCCGTAAGACGGCAACACCTCTCCAGCGAAGCTGGGGAGGAATGGAGATCACCCCTTCCCGGCCATCAGCAGGCCGAAGAAGAACACCACGAAGAAGATCACCGGCTCGGTTGCCCCCAGGGGCGCCTGCCAGCCCGCCTTTTCGACGATGAACAGCGCCACCCAGAACACCGCGGTGGCGAGCATCGCGGCGCGCAGGGCCAGCAGGAGCGGGCGGAATGCCTTCACTCAGCCAGCACAGGCTCTTGCGCTGCCGGCGGCAGGGCCCCGCGCTCGGGTGGCAGGAAGGTGAAGACGAGCTTGGCCTCCGCGCCCTCGCCTTCGGTGTCGACCCGCACCGTGCCGCCGCCGTTGGCGAGCTTGCCGAACAGCACCTCTTCGGCCAGCGGCTTCTTTAGATACTCCTGGATGACGCGAGCCAGCGGACGGGCGCCGAACAAGCGGTCGTAGCCCTTCTCGGCCAGCCAGCGCCGCGCGCTGTCGCTCAGCTCGATGAAGACCTTGCGGTCAGCGAGCTGGACCTCGAGCTCGGCCACGAACTTGTCCACCACCTTGCTCATGCTCTCCGGGCCGAGGTTGGCGAACTTGATGACGGCGTCGAGACGATTGCGGAACTCGGGCGCGAACATGCGGTTGATCGCATCGTCGTCCTCGTCGTGCCGCGCCTCGCGGCCGAAGCCCAGCGCCGGCTTGGCGATGTCGGCGGCGCCGGCGTTGGTGGTCATGCACAGGATGACGTTGCGGAAATCCACCGTGCGGCCGTTGTGGTCGGTGAGCTTGCCGTAGTCCATCACCTGCAGCAGCACGTTGAACACGTCGGGATGCGCCTTTTCGATCTCGTCGAGCAGGATCACGCAATGCGGATGCTGGTTGACCTGGTCGGTCAAAAGGCCGCCCTGGTCGAAGCCGACATAGCCCGGCGGGGCGCCTATCAGGCGCGAGACGCTGTGGCGCTCCATGTACTCCGACATGTCGAAGCGGATCAGCTCGAGCCCCAGCAGGCGGGCGAGCTGGCGTGTCACCTCGGTCTTGCCGACGCCGGTCGGCCCGGCCAGCAGGTAGGAGCCGATCGGCTTCTCGGGCGAACGCAGGCCGGCGCGGGCGAGCTTGATCGCCGCCGACAGCTGGTCGATCGCCTTGTCCTGGCCGAACACGACCGTCTTCAGGTCACGGTCGATGTTGCGCAGCATCTCGGTATCGTCCTTCGAGACGCTCTTGGGCGGGATGCGCGCGATCTTGGCCACGATCTCCTCGATGTCGGGCACGTCGATGGTCGACTTGCGCGCCTCGCGCGGCCGCAGCATCTGCGCCGCACCGACCTCGTCGATCACGTCGATCGCCTTGTCGGGCAGCTTGCGGTCGTGGATGTAGCGCGCCGACAGCTCGACCGATGCCTTGATGGCGTCGTCGGTGTAGGCCACGTGATGGTGCTTCTCGTAGACCGGCTTCAGGCCCTGCATGATCTGCACCGCGTCGGCGATCGACGGCTCGGGCACGTCGATCTTCTGGAAGCGGCGGACCAGCGCGCGATCCTTCTCGAAGTAGTTGCGGTATTCCTTGTAGGTGGTCGAGCCGATGCAGCGCAGCTCGCCCGACTGCAGCGACGGCTTCAGCAGGTTCGAGGCGTCCATCGAGCCGCCCGACGTAGCGCCGGCGCCGATGATGGTGTGAATTTCGTCGATGAACAGCACCGAGTTGGGCTTCTTCTTCAGCTCCGCGAGCACCGCCTTCAGGCGCTCCTCGAAGTCGCCGCGGTAGCGCGTGCCCGCAAGCAGCGCGCCCATGTCGAGCGCGTAGATCACCGATTCACGCAGCACCTCGGGCACCTCGCCCTCGACGATCTTGCGCGCCAGACCCTCGGCGATCGCCGTCTTGCCGACGCCGGGCTCGCCAACGTAGAGCGGGTTGTTCTTGGTGCGCCGGCACAGGACCTGGATGGTGCGCTCGACCTCGTGCTCGCGACCGATCAGCGGATCGACCCGTCCGTCGCGGTGCTTCTGGTTGAGATCGACACAGTAGGCGCCCAGCGCCTCGTTGCCCTGCTTCACCGCCGCCTCGCCGCCATTCTCCTCTTCCGACCCGCTGACGCGGCGGGTGCGCGCACGTCCCGGAACCTTGGCCTTGCCGTGACTGATGTAGTCGACGGCGTCGAGCCGGGTCATGCCCTGGTTCTCGAGAAACGACACGGCATGGCTGTCCCGCTCGGAGAACAGCGCCACCAGCACATTGGCGCCGGTCACTTCCTTGCGGCCGGACGACTGAACATGGACCGCGGCGCGCTGGACAACGCGCTGGAAGCCCGCCGTCGGCAGGGGCTCGCTGGGACTCTGGGTGATGATTCCCTTCAACCGGTTGTCGACGAAGGTCTCGAGATCATGCCGCAGGCGGTCGATGTCGACGCCGCATGCCTTGAGAACCGGCACGGCATCCTCGTCTTCTGTCATCGCCAGCAGCAGGTGCTCAAGCGTCGCATATTCGTGTCGCCGCTCGCCGGCCAGGCCGAAGGCGCGGTGGAGAGACTTCTCGAGGTTCTTGGAGAGCATGGACATCGAAACCACCTCGACAGAGAAACGAACTACTCTTCCCGACTATTCCTTCTCCAACGTGCATTGGAGAGGGTGCTGATTCTTGCGCGCGTAATCCACAGTCTGCGTCACTTTCGTTTCCGCAATCTCGTAGGTGTAAACGCCGCAGATGCCGACGCCCTTCTGATGGACGTGCAGCATGATCTTGGTCGCTTCCTCGCGGTTCTTCTGGAAGATGTGCTGCAGCACATCGACGACGAACTCCATCGGCGTGTAGTCGTCGTTCAGCATGAGGACCTTGTACATCGACGGCTTCTTGGTACGCGTGCGCGTCAGCGTCAGGGCGCCGCTGCGGCCCTCGCCGTCGCCATTGCCGTTGTCGTCCCCCCGACGCGGCGGCTGCGCCGGCGGGCCACCCGGCGGCTCACCGGGACCGCCCAGCCGCCCGCCGCGAAGGGACTGTTCGCATGCACTACGCAGAGAGCTCATCGTCCAGACCACACTCCTGAAGGCCATGCCGGTTGCGAATTATATAGTCAGCCATGCCCATTCCGCTACCTCGGCCGCAATCCATCCTTGCCGACGGTCAACGTCCACTGGTTTGACTTCCAATGGTTCGGTGGAGCGTTCCAGTCGCGACGCAACTCTGCTGGCACCAGCTTGCGTGGCGGGTTCACCGGCACCGGTACGGTGTCGAACGAGAACAGCTTGGCCGCGAACTTGACGTTCGCGAATCCGTCGGTCGGATGGTGATAGGCTTGAAAGCCCCAGACACCGCCGCGACACGAGGCAACTGTCCACCAGAAATCGACATCCGGCAGCCGCAGCCCATCGCGCGGCGGTCCGAAGGCGTTGCTGGCCTGCATCAAGGCCAGGAGTTCGCGCGTCTCGGCCGGAGTCAGGAGCCTCTGGCCGCGTCGCATGCGCCACGGTCCCAGCACGTCACCGGCATCGCCGATGCGCAGGTTGGTGACGGAGCCCTGGTCGGCCAGCACGCCGATGTCGAGGCCGGCGGTACCGTCGGGCTGAAGGAACACCTCGTAAGTCCTGACCTGCTCGTCATAGATCGCGTTGTAGATCAGCCGCAGGCGGTTCCGCCCATCCCGGCCGCAGGCTTCCCGGATATCATTGCCGCCGACATAGCTGAACCAATTGAAGCTTCGCACGATCGGCGGATCGACATAGCGATCCGCCCGCTGGGCCCACGCCGTGGATGCCGCGACCAGTCCCAAAGCACACAGGGCCGTGAGCACTGCCTTCATTGTGGCTCTCCTGGTACCAAACGATGCACTTTCCGAACCAACTTTGGCGCCAACGCGGCAGTCGAGCATTGCATATCTCGAAAATTACCAGTATTATGGCAGAAATCGTCCATAAGTTATTGGCTGGGCGCAAAAAAATCGAATTGAGCGTAATGGCGTATTGGCGATGAAACTTTCCCTCAAGCTCATCGCGGCCATTCTGACCTGGCTGGCCGTCGGATTTCTTTTTGTCGCGGCGGCCATGGTGCCGACGGATGCGGACGCGCAATCGGCCTCCGGCAAACGGGCGGCCTCGGCCAAACGAGCCGTCCCACCGGCAAAGGTGCGGAGCAAGGCCAAGGCCGTCACACGCCCGGCTTCTTCGGCCTGGGTGCCCAATCCGCTGGTGAATGCCAAGGATTCGTATCTCATCCTAGATGCCTCGTCGGGCCAGGAACTGTACGCCGACCGGCCTGACGAGCCCCGTCATCCGGCCTCGCTGACCAAGCTGATGACGATCTACATGGCATTCTCGGCGCTCGACTCCGGCCGACTGTCCCTGGGCGACGGCCTGCCGGTCTCGATCACCGCGCTCAACACGCCACCCACGAAGGTCGGCCTGCAGCCGGGCGGCAGGATCGCCGTGCGCGACGCGATCATGGCCCTGGTAACTCGGTCGGCCAATGACGCGGCCGTGGCCATTGCCGAGACGTTGGCCGGAGACGAAGCGACGTTCGCCCAGCAGATGACGCAGAAGGCCCGTCAGCTCGGCATGAAGTCGACGATATTCCGCAATGCCTCGGGCCTGCCCAACAGCGAGCAGATCACGACGGCGCGCGACATGGCGCGGCTCGCCCATGCACTGATGCGCGACTATCCGCACTACTACGGGATCTTTTCCGTCCAGAGCTATCCCTTCCGCGGCCGCATCCTCGAGAACCACAATCGCATGCTCGGCACCTATGAAGGCGCCGACGGCCTGAAGACCGGCTACACCGTGGCGTCGGGCTTCAATCTCGTCATGTCGGCGATGCGCGACAACAGGCGCCTCATCGGCGTGGTGATGGGCGGCAACACGGCGGGCATGCGCGATCGCATCATGGCCGAACTGATGGATCGGGGCTTTGCTTCGGGGCGCCTGTCCCCCTGGACCACCAGTCGCAAGCCGCCCTCCGCGCGGTACACAGCCGCCAACTTCGATCCCAATCTCATCATTCCCGAATCGACACCGCGAGTCGCCGTAGCGAAGGCTCCCTCGCCTGGGCCGGCAGTTGTGCCGGCGGCGATGGCAGCCACCGCTGTTGACCAACGCAGCGCGGGTTCAGCGGTTCCGGCACCCGATCCGGTTGGAGCGCAGCGCAACCTCGCCGTCGGCAGTTGGGTGATCCAGGTCGGTTCGTTTGGCGACCCACAAGCGGCCCAACTTGCGCTGGAGCGCGCGTCGTCGGTCATTCCCGACACAATGCGCACCGGCTCGGTCACGGTCGACGAGGTCCAGATGGCCAACAAGACCTTTCATCGCGCCCGCCTGATCAACCTCTCGCAAGCCCAGGCGATCGATGGGTGCAAGCGCCTCGAGAAACGGAAAATCTACTGCTCGGCGATCCAGGTCACGGTGTGGAATACGCCGGGCGCACGCTGAACGCTCTCCTTAACCGATCGACGAAGGCGCGTTTGTCGCGCTGTTGCCACAGGACCAGGCTCCAGGGGTGTTGGCTCGGTGCGAGCCTGCTCTCCACCGGTTCGAACACCGACACGGTCCTCGTGCCGCCCGCCAGCACGACCCGCAACGGCACGATCTGGTACTTTGGCCCCTCGTAGGCCGAAAGCCGCGCCACATCCCGCGCGCTCAGACCGCCCACGACCGCGCCTGCCACGTGTGTCGCTGCGTCCCGCACGAGCGTTGGATAGCTGGCGCCCTTGGCGCGACGGCGCGCATGGCCGAGCAGGATGGCCGGGGTGTACGCCGCCGGCGGCAGGCGCCGACCCAGCACTAGGGCCATGACATCCCGGTCCAGCAGCGTCCCGTAGAAGAAGAAGCGCATTGGTGTCCGTACGAAGCAGTCGTCTTAAAGTCCGGCAATTGCAGCTTACGCCCGCAACAACGACGTTGTCATCCCGAGCGCTCCCGGCCGGGAGCGCGCCACTTGAGGCGGAGTAACCTCCGCCGGCGTGGCGCTCATGCTCTTCCTTGGACCGCGGGCGTCTCGCCCGCCCATCATTTGAATCATGAGCGGGCGAGACGCCCGCGGTCCGCATCAGCGCCGCGTAGTCGCGCACTCCCGGCCTGAGCTCCGCTCTAGTGGCCCCCCGACGCGTCGTCGGGCAGGTCGACGCCGCTCGCCGCAAGGACTGTCTTCAGCTCGGACTTCAATCGCTCGAGCCCGGCGTCGTCGGCCGCTTCGCATCGCGCCACCAGCACGGGCTGGGTGTTCGAAGCACGCAGCAGCCACCAGCCGTCCGAGGTGCTCACGCGCACGCCGTCGATGTCGGAGAACTTGGCTCCCTGCTTCTGCAGCAGGGCCTTGACCTCCTCGACGACGGCGAACTTGCGTTCGTCGGCGCAATCGAAGCGCAGCTCCGGCGTGTTGACCGGCTGCGGCAGCCGATCGCGCATGTCGGCCAAGCTCTCGTCGGCGTTGGCGACGATGTTGAGCAGGCGCAGGCCGCAATAGAGCGCATCGTCGAAGCCGTAGAAGGTGTCGGCAAAAAAGATGTGGCCGCTCATCTCTCCGGCAAGCGGCGCGCCGGTTTCCGCCAGCTTGCTCTTGATCAGCGAATGGCCGGTCTTGAACATCATCGGCTTGCCGCCGGCGCGGGCGATCTCGTCGAACAGCACCTGGCTCGCCTTGACGTCGGCTATGATCGTGGCGCCCGGTCTCTGCTTCAGCACGTCGCGCGCCCACAAGACCAGAAGCTGGTCGCCCCACAGGATGCGGCCCTTGCCGTCGACGGCGCCGATGCGATCGCCGTCGCCGTCGAAGGCAATGCCGAGGTCGCAGCCGCGCTTCTTCACCTCACCGATCAGCTGCTCGAGATTCTTCGGCACCGTCGGGTCCGGATGGTGGGCTGGAAATGTGCCGTCGACCTTCTCGTTGAGCACGAAATGCTCGCCCTGAAGCTTGTCGACGACGGCGCGGATGGACACGCCAACCGCCCCATTGCCGGTGTCCCAGGCGACCTTGAGGCGCTTTCCCGGACGGACGTCGCGCAGCAGGCGCGCCGCGTAGTCGTCCAGAACGTCCCTCCTCTCGACGCTCCCCTGCCCGCTCTCCCAATCCCCGTCCGCCGCCATGGCGCCGAGTTGCTGGATGTCGGCGCCGAAGAACGACTTCTTGCCCATCATCATCTTGAAGCCGTTGTAGTCGGGCGGATTGTGCGATCCGGTGATCTGGATGCCGCCGTCGGCCTCCACGTGATAGACCGCAAAATACAGCATCGGCGTCGCAACCACGCCGATATCGACCACGTCGACACCCGCCGCCGTCAGGCCGGAGATGCACGCCGCCGCCAGGTCGGGCGAGCTCAGGCGGCCATCGTAGCCGAGGGCCACGCGCTTGCCGCCTTTGCGTCGCACCAGCGTTCCGAAAGTCCTTCCGATGGCGCGCGCATCGGCGGCATGCACCGTGCCGCCAACGACGCCGCGAATGTCGTACTCGCGCAGTATGGTCGGGTCGAACTTGTGGACCGTCTCAGTCATTCACCTTTCCTCCTATGAAGATCGGGGCGGGCACCGCCCCGATCTTCTCAGCATCGTGGTTCGCGCCGGGCGTGCCGGGTGTCTCCCCTGCGAAGCGAGCATGAGACTTCAGAAGCGCCACCGGGGACGGCCGACGCACTCGTAGGCAAAGCCCAGGCCGCGCATTTCCTCGGGGTCGAAGATGTTGCGCAGGTCGACGACGCGCGGCAGACGCATCAACTCCTTCAGGCGCCGCGGATCAAGGCCGCGGAACTCGTGCCACTCGGTGATCACGACCAGCACGTCGGCGCCGGTGGCGGCGTCATAGGCCGTCTTGGCGAACTCGATGCCCGGGATCATGCGCCCCGCTTCTGCCATGCCCTCGGGATCGAACGCCACGATGCGCGCCCCGGCAGCCTGCAGGGCGGGAACGATGTCGAGCGAGGGCGCGTCGCGCATGTCGTCGGTGTTGGGCTTGAAGGTGAGGCCCAGCACACCGACCGTGAGTCCCGCCACCGACCCGCCGCAAAAATCGATGACCTTGCGCGCCATCCGCTTCTTGCGCTGGGTGTTGACCTCGATCACCTGCTCGACGATCGTTTGCGGTGCCTGGGCCTCGCGGGCCGTGTAGGCCAGCGCCAGGGTATCCTTGGGGAAGCACGAGCCGCCGAAGCCGGGTCCCGGGTGCAGGAATTTACGGCCGATTCGTCCGTCAAGCCCGATGCCGCGCGCGACGTCGTGGACGTCGGCGCCGACCTTCTCGCAGAGATCGGCAATCTCGTTGATGAAGGTGATCTTCATGGCGAGAAAGGCGTTGCCGGCATACTTGGTGACTTCGGCCGTCTCGATGTTGGTGAACACCATAGGTGTCTGGATGAGATTGAGCGGCCGGTAGATCGCCGCCATCACGTCGCGGGCGCGCGCGCTCTCGACCCCGATCACGACCCGATCGGGCTTCATGAAATCCTCGATCGCGGCGCCTTCCCGCAGGAATTCGGGATTCGAGCAGACGTCGAACTCCGCAGCCGGCTGCGCCTCCCGTACGATGCGCGCCACTTCGCGGCCGGTGCCGACCGGCACGGTCGACTTGGTGACCACGACCGTGTAGCCGCGGATCGCACCAGCGATCTCGGCGGCGGCGGCATAGACGTAGCTCAGATCGGCATGGCCGTCGCCGCGGCGGGTCGGTGTTCCCACGGCGATGAACACGGCGTCGGCATTGGCCACTGCCTGATCGATGTCGGTGCCGAACGAGAGCCGCCCGGCGCGCACGTTGTCGGCGACCAGGCGATCGAGCCCGGGCTCGAAGATCGGGATATCACCCTTGCGCAGCCGCGTGATCTTTGCGGCCTCCTTGTCGATGCACGCCACGTCGTGACCGAACTGGGCGAAGCAGGCGCCGGAAACGAGTCCGACGTAACCCGAACCGATCATCGCGATGCGCATGAGATCAGCCTTTCAGGAGGCGATCGAGCAACGCACGCGTATCCGCCGCGGTGTCTGAGCGGTGCAGGGCGATCGCCACGTTGGCCTCGAGGAACCCCATGCGATTGCCGCAGTCGTATCGCCGGCCCGTATAGCGCATCGCGTGGAACGGCCGCTTGCCGATCATCCTGGCCATGGCGTCGGTCAGCTGGATTTCCCCACCGGCACCGGTCTCGTGCCGTGCCAGGTACTCGAACACCCCGGCCTCGAGCACGCACCGCCCGATCCAGGCCAGCGTCGAGGGAGCGTCCTCGGGCTTTGGCTTCTCGACGAGGCCGGTCATCTCGGCCAAGCCATCCTTCTCTGCCTTCACGGCGGCGATGCCGTAGCTCCTGGTCTGATCGCGCGGCACTTCCATCACTGCGATTACGCTGCCGCCGGTCTTTTCATGAGCGGCAACGAGCTGTGCCGTGCAGGTTGGCGAGCTAATCGTCAGCTCGTCGGGTAGCAGCACGGCGAACGGCTCATCGCCGATCCACGGGCGGGCACACCAAACGGCATGGCCCAGGCCGAGGGGCTGCTGCTGGCGGGTGAACACCGAATTCCCGGGCTTCAGGGCAGAGTCGCGCGCCTGCTTCAGCTCGGGCGCCTTGCCGCGCTGCTGCAGGGTCGCCTCGAGCTCGTAGGCAGAGTCGAAATGATCCTCGATCGCGCCCTTGTTGCGGCCGGTCACGAACACGAACTCATCGATCCCTGCCGCCAGGCACTCCTCGACCGCGTACTGGATGAGCGGACGGTCGACCACCGTCAGCATCTCCTTCGGCATCGCCTTGGTGGCCGGCAGGAACCTGGTGCCCAAACCGGCGACCGGCAGAACCGCTTTGCGAACACGCTGCACCATACTCATCGACCTCGTTCAGCGGCTGGATTGTATGGAGAAATCAGGGAATTGACCTGCAGTCGGGCTAGATGACACGGGGTCGCGGTGGCTGGCAAGGTCAACCGCCTGGAGCATTCCGTTCGGCTGGAACGGCCGAACGGAACGTGCCTGTTGCAACAACCAATCCCAGAGTCACCCGAGCAGGATATCCTTCGCCCGGTTGATGCGCGCCGCCAAGTCGGCGCTGCCGCCGACATCGGGATGCACGCGCTGGATGAGACGGCGGTGAGCAGCCTTGATCTCCTGCTCGCTGGCACCTTCGGCAAGCCCCAGCACGGCGAGCGCCTCCTCGCGCGTCATGTCGGTGCGCGGGCCGCGTGGTGGCGGGCCCTGGCGTGCGGAGCGCCAGTCCTCCCCCAGTCGCCGGTCGAGATAGGCTTCCAGCACGCGCAGCGAATCGGTGTCCGAGGAGCACTCGACATGCAGGTCGAGCAACTCGCTGTCGCTCAGGCTGTCGAACGTGCGACCCGCGAAGCGGCCGGACTGCACCGCGCCGCCGACATCGCCGGTGCCGTGATCGATCCATGCCTCGAAGAAGGCCGTGCGAGCCTCCGTCCGTTGGGCGTTTCCCGGCGAGCTGAATCCGCCCGACGGGCGCCGTCGCAAGGCACGCGCGAGCAGCGCCGCGGCGACGATGCCGGCAAGCCCGAACAGCTCGGGCAGCAAACCCGGCACAAAACGCACGCCGAAGATCAGCATGATCGCAACGCCGACCAATCCGACAACCATGAGCAATGGGCGAAGGACCCGCGCAATGGTCGACGGATTGGCGCGCAAGAGCCACCAGACGACCAGAGCCATGACCCCCAGCGCGATGAAGGCCAGGAGGACGACAACCGGCATCGCTCACTGCCGCGGCGTCCGCGGCGGCGCCGGCGGTGCGCCCGTGATCGCCGGCACCACGGGCTGCCCCTGCTGCTGTCCTTGTTGCTGTTGCAGTTGCTGCTGCTGCTGTTGCTGTTGCTGTTGCTGTTGCTGTTGCTGTTGCTGTTGCTGTTGCTGCTGTAGTTGTTGCTGCTGCTGGAGGAGCTGCTGCTCCTGGCGTTCGCGCTGGATCTGCCGCCAGCGCTCGACATTGCGATTGTGTTCCAGGAGGTTGGCGGCGAAGGCATGGCCGCCCTGCCCGTCGGCAACGAAATACAGCGATCGATCGCGCGCCGGATTGGTCGCGGCGATGATGGCGGCGCGACCCGGATTGCAGATCGGCCCCGGCGGCAGGCCGACAACCTGATACGTGTTGTAGGGTGACGACGATTGCAGGTCGGCGCGCGTGAGCTCCCGGTTCAACGGCGCCTTGCCGCTGGTCAACCCGTAGATCACCGTCGGATCGCTCTCCAGTCTCATGCGACGGCGCAACCGGTTGATGAAGACGGCCGCCACCTTCGGCCGCTCGGCGGCAATACCGGTCTCCTTCTCGATCATCGAGGCGAGCACCAGAGCGTCACGGCGATTGGCGATCGGTAGCCCGGCGAGGCGCTTGCGCCAGGCTTCGTCGAGCGCCTTTTCCATCCCCTCCTTCATGCGCAGAAGCAGCCCGTCACGGGTATCGTCGCGCGAATAGAAGTAGGTTTCGGGCAAGAGGTCGCCCTCCTTGACGTCGAGCGTGATCTCGCCAGTCAGCGCCTCCGTCTTGCGCACCAGCTCGAGAATCTCCGCCGTCGTCATGCCTTCCGGAATGGTGAGGCGGCGCTGCACGACCTTGCCGGACTGCAGCAGCTCCACCAGCGCCCGCATCGAGATGTGCGCCGGAACCTCGTATTCGCCCGCCTTGATGGGCCTGGGCGCCGGATCGATGATCAAGGCGACACGAAACAGACGCCCGTGCGCGACGACTCCTTCCTCCTGCAGGATCCTGGCCATGGTCGCAGGCCCGGCACCGCGCGGAATGACGACGTTGCGGGTCTGCGCCAGCGGACCCGGCGCATCGAGCAGCCGGTTGCCGATGAACAGCACGCCACCCAGGACGGTGACGAGCAACGCGATGAAGAACAGGACCCAGCGGAAATAGCTGAGCATGCCTCAGCCTCCCGCGCTCAAACGGCGCCGAAGATCAGCGACGCGTTGGTGCCCCCAAAACCGAACGAATTGCTGAGCGCGTGTCGGACCTTGCGCTGCTTGGCCTGCTTGGCCACCAGGTCGATGTCGCAGCCTTCGTCGGGCTCCTCGAGATTGAGCGTCGGCGGCACCGCCTGCTCGATGATCGACTTGATGGAGTAGATCGCCTCGATCGCGCCGGCGGCGCCAAGCAGATGGCCGGTGGCGGACTTGGTCGACGACATCGAAAGCTTGTAGGCCGCATCGCCGAAGGTCTTCTTGACCGCACCGAGTTCGATCACGTCGGCCATCGTCGACGTACCATGCGCGTTGACGTAGTCGATGTCGTCCGGCTGCATCCTGGCGCGCTTCAGCGCCGCCTTCATGGCACGCATCGCTCCGCTGCCGTCCTCCGACGGCGCCGTGATGTGATAGGCATCGCCCGACAGGCCGTAACCCAGCACCTCGGCGTAGATCTTGGCGCCACGCTTCCTGGCGTGCTCGTATTCCTCGAGGACGACACAACCCGCTCCCTCGCCCATCACGAAGCCGTCGCGCCGTTTGTCCCACGGCCGTGACGCCTGGGTCGGCGTGTCGTTGAAGTCGGTGGACAGCGCCTTGCAGGCATTGAAGCCGGCAATGCCGATGCGGCAGATCGCGGCCTCGGCGCCACCGGCGACCATGACGTCGGCGTCGTCCCACTGGATCAGCCGCGCCGCATCGCCCAGCGCATGCGCGCCGGTAGCGCAGGCGGTCACCACCGAATGGTTTGGGCCCTTGAAGCCGTATCTGATCGACACCTGGCCTGAGGCGAGGTTGATCAGGGCCGACGGAATGAAGAACGGGCTGACCCGGCGCGGACCGCGTTCCTTCAATGTCAGCGACGTCTCGTAGATGGTCTGCAGCCCGCCGATTCCGGCGCCGATCATCACACCCGTGCGCTCGAGGCTCTCGTCGTCCTGCGGCTTCCACCCGGAATCCTCCACCGCCTGATCGGCGGCAGCGATGCCAAAGATCAGGAACTTGTCGAGCTTGCGCTGCTCCTTGGGCGGAAGATAGGCGTCGACGTTGAAATGGCCGTTCGCCTTGTCGCCCAGCGGCACTTCGCCGGCGATCTTGGTCGCCAGGTCCGATGTGTCGAAGGCCTGAATCGATCGGATGCCGGACTCGGCCGCCATCAGACGGCGCCAATTGACGTCGACGCCGTCACCCAACGGCGTCACCATGCCCATGCCGGTTACGACCACGCGTCTCATCGCTCGCCTTCCTTCTGGCAGGAACCGGCGTCGATCAGGACTTGGCGTTGCTCTGGATGAAGCCGATGGCGTCGCCGACGGTCTGGATCTTCTCGGCGGCATCGTCGGGGATCTCGATGCCGAACTCTTCCTCGAACGCCATCACCAGCTCCACGGTGTCGAGGCTGTCCGCGCCGAGATCGTCAATGAACTTGGCCTCCTCCTTCACCTGCGCCGCTTCGACGCCCAGGTGCTCGACGACGATCTTCTTAACGCGTTCGGCAATATCGCTCATTACCTTGTCCTTCCCGTGTCTTTCAAATCTCGGCCTCGCCGGAGGGACGGCGATTTCCGGCTCTTATACATAGCTGCCCGGCCATTGGCTAGCGCCGGAAAGTCCACAAAATCAGGCACTTGCAGCCAATTTACTCAGATCATCGCCATCCCGCCATTGATGTGCAACGTCTGCCCGGTGACATAGGCTGCCTCGTCGCTCGCCAGATAGACCACGCCCGCGGCGACCTCCTCGGCCGTGCCCAGGCGATCGGCCGGAACGCGCGCCAGAATCGTCTTCCTCTGCTCGTCGGTCAGTGCATCGGTCATTGGCGTCGCGATGAAGCCGGGGGCGACGCAATTGACGGTGATGCCGCGCGAGGCGAGCTCCTGGGCCAGCGATTTCGACATGCCGATCAGGCCGGCCTTGGCGGCGGCATAGTTGGCCTGCCCCGGGTTGCCGGTGACGCCGACGATCGAGGTGATGTTCACCACGCGGCCGAAGCGCCGCCGCATCATGCCGCGCATCGCCGCCCGGGTGAGCCGGAACGTCCCGGTCAGGTTCACCTGCAGGACCTTGTCCCACTCCTCGTCCTTCATCCGCATCGAGATGTTGTCGCGCGTGATGCCGGCGTTGTTCACCAGGATGTCGAGCTTGCCCATGGCGCCCTCGGCCTCCTTGGCCAGCCGGTCGATGTCCGCCGGATCGTCCATCCGGGCAGCCACGACGTGCGCGCGCTCGCCGAGCGCCTGCCTGAGCGCCTCGAGAGCGTCGCCGCGCGTCCCCGACAGCGTAACGACGGCGCCTTGCGCATGCAGCGCGCGGGCAATGGCCCCGCCGATGCCTCCCGAAGCGCCAGTGACCAGGGCCGCCTTGCCGGACAGGTCGAACATCCGCTGCTCCTTCACGCCGTCTTCAGGAAGGTCTCGATATCGGCTGGCGCATTGAGGGCAACGCCGGTCATCTCCTTGTCGATTCGCTTGACCAGGCCCGACAGCACCTTGCCCGAGCCGCACTCGACCAGCATCTCGACACCCTGCGACTTCATATATTGTACGCTCTCGCGCCAGCGCACGAGACCCGTCACCTGCTCGACCAGGCGCCGCCTGATGTTGCCCGGCTCGGTGATTTCGCTCGCCAGCACGTTGGCGACCAGGGGAATGCGTGGCGTTCCCAGTGCCACCGCTTCCAGGGCGGCCTGCATGGCATCGGCCGCAGGCTGCATCAGCGGGCAGTGGAAAGGAGCGCTGACCGGCAGCATCATGCCCCGCTTGGCCCCTTTCGCCTTTGCTGCCTCGATGGCGCGCTCGACCGCGGCCTTGTGGCCGCTCACGACCACCTGGCCGCCGCCATTGTCGTTGGCAACCGCCACGATTTCGCCTTGGGCGGCCTCCGCACAAGCCTCCTGGGCGGGCTCGAGCTCGATGCCGAGCAGCGCCGCCATGGCGCCGACGCCAACCGGGACAGCCTTCTGCATCGATTGGCCGCGCAGCTTCAACAGGCGCGCCGCATCGGCGAGCTGCAGCGATCCGGCCGCGGCGAGGGCCGAGTATTCCCCCAGCGAGTGGCCGGCGACCTGGCTGGCGAGGCCGGCCAACGGTTTGGCGCCATCCTTCTCGATGATCCGCACGACGGCCATGCTGACCGCCATCAGGGCGGGCTGGGCATTCTCGGTCAGGACGAGCTCCGATTCGGGCCCCTCGCGCATGAGCTTGAAGAGATTCTGCTTCAGCGCCTCGTCCACCTCCTGGAAGACGTCGCGGGCCGTGGCGAAGGCATCAGCCAGGTCAACGCCCATGCCGACCGCCTGGGATCCCTGTCCCGGAAATACGAATGCGCGAGTCATCGGCCGCTTCCCCCCAATCTTCCTGGCCCAAAGCGCTTCTTGGCCCAAAGCGGGCCCCTCATAGCGCACTCGCGAGAAGGCCGGAACGCCTTGATTTCGGAAGATTTGTCGGTATAACCGCCGCTCTTCGGGGCCCCAACCGGCCCCGAACTCCTTGCCGGTCCGAGCGCGCTGCCATCCTGGCACGCCGAGGGGCCGGCTAGATCCGGGCGGTTGCCGGTCGGTCCAGGGCTCCAGCGGGGTCGGGACGCGACGAACTCCGGGTCGTTAACAGCCATAAGGAGCCGTAAACGACATGGCATTGTACGAAAACGTCTTCATTGCGCGCCAGGACGTACCTGTGACGCAAGTGGAGGCTCTCACGACCCAGTACGCCGAGCTGGTCACCAGCCTGGGCGGTACTGTCTCCAAGAAGGAATATTGGGGCCTGCGGTCCCTGACCTACCGGATCAAGAAGAACCGCAAGGGTCACTACACGCTTCTCAACATCGATGGTCCGCCGGCTGCCGTGAAGGAGCTCGAGCGGACGATGTCGATCAACGAGGACATCATCCGCTACCTGACGGTGCGCGTGGACGAACTGGAGGAAGGGCCCTCCGCGATCATGCTGCGGAGCGCCGAGAAGGCCGATCGGCCGATGGGCGACCGCGATCGCGGCGACCGCTGGGGCGATCGCCCGCCGCGCCGCGAGCGTTCGCGCTTCGGCGATGAGGCAGTACCCGCTGTTGCCGGCGTACCGGGAGAAGAAGAATGAGCGCACAACGTCGCCCCTTTACGCGCCGCCGCAAGAGCTGCCCGTTCTCCGGCGCCAACGCACCGAAGATCGACTACAAGGACGTCCGGCTGCTGCAGCGGTTCGTCTCCGAGCGCGGCAAGATCGTGCCGAGCCGCATCTCGGCGGTGTCCTCCAAGAAGCAGCGCGAGCTCGCCCAGGCGATCAAGCGCGCCCGCTTCCTGGCGCTACTGCCTTACATCATCGCCTGACCGGGAGGACGAACCATGCCGATGAACGTCATCCTGCTCGAACGCGTGCCCAAGCTCGGCCAGATGGGCGACGTCGTGAAGGTGAAGCCGGGCTTTGCCCGCAACTACCTGCTGCCGCAGAAGAAAGCGCTGCGCGCCACCAAGGACAATGTCACCTACTTCGAATCGCAGCGGAAGACGCTGGAAGCGCAGAACCTCGAGCGCCGCAAGGATGCCGAGGCCGTCGCCGCCAAGATGAGCGACTTCAAGGTCACGCTGGTTCGCCAGGCCTCTGAGGCCCTGCAGCTCTACGGATCGGTGACCTCGCGCGACATCTCGGACGCGGCCGATGCCGCGGGCGTCAAGCTCCAGCGCAGCCAGGTCGAGCTCGACAAGCCGATCAAGGCGCTGGGGGCGCACAAGATCAAGGTCCACCTGCATCCCGAGGTCACGGTGGAAATCACCGCGCTGGTCGCCCGCTCGCAGGACGAGGCCGACTTCCTCGCCAAGGGCGGCACACTGATCGCCGAGACCGAACGCGCCGCCCTCGAGGCGGCCGAGGCCGCGCGACGCGCCGCCGAGCAGGCCGCAGCCCTGTTCGAGGCCAAGCCGGCCCCCGAAGCCGAAGGTGAAGCGCCGGCCGCGACTGAAGAAGAAGCAGCGGCCGACAAGAAGTAGATCGTGCCGCCCGGCACGATCCCATCGATACGGCGCATGCCGTCACTTTGTGACGGCATGCGTTTTGTTTTGTGCCGCGGTTTCCAGTGCCTCCCCCGTCATCGGGCACGGCATTCGCATTTGGAAAAGGCGACGCCATCCCGAACGGAGCCGCCCAAAGGGCGGCGTAGTCGAGGGACCTTTCTTGCCGGTGCTGCACAAGAAAGGTCCCTCGACTACGCCTCGCTGCGCTCGGCTTCGCTCGGGGTGACGGCGTTTCTTTCATATGCGAATGCCCTGCGTTATCGGGAGAGGTGTCCTCCGCACATCTCCTTCTCTACCCCGTCTTACGGGGGAGGTGCCCCCGAAGGGGGCGGAGTGGGAAGGCCTCAGGCGGGGTCTCTGAAGTTCCGACGTCGGAATCAGAGAGAGTTCGACTGTGGCTTTCCCCCTCTGCCCCGTATCACGGGGCACCTTCCCCGATTACGGGGGAGGGATTCGAAATGTGTCCGCTCCGTCATCCCGAGTCGGCCGTGATCTGGCGGCTCGGTGCCCTGGCAATTGCCGCTATCGTCGCTCTGCCAATTGTCGGCGTCGCCTCCAGCCTCTTCGTCTGGCAAGGCGAACTGTGGCGCCACATGGCCGAGACCCAGCTTGCCGACATCCTCGGCAACACGATGACCCTGCTGATCGGTGTCGGCATCGGCACGATCGTGCTCGGGACCGGCACCGCCTGGCTGGTCACGATGACCCGCTTCCCCGGCAGTCGGCTGCTGCAATGGGCACTGGTGCTGCCCCTGGTGCTGCCGACCTACATTATCGGTTACGCCTATGCCGATCTGCTCGCCTTCGCCGGTCCGGTCCAGTCGGCGTTGCGGTCGGCCACGGGCTGGCACCGCAACGACTACTGGTTTCCCGAGCTTGCGTCGGCGAGCGGCGTCGCCGTCCTGTTCAGCCTGGTGCTGTATCCGTACGTCTATCTTGCGGCCCGCTCGGCGTTCCTCGCCCAGTCGCAGTCGCTCCTGGAGGCGAGCCGCATCCTGGGGCACGGCCCCTGGCGGACCTTCCTCCGTGTCGGACTGCCTCTCGCCCGTCCGGCCGTCGCCGGCGGTGCGGCGCTGGCGCTGCTGGAGGCGCTCGCCGATTTCGGCACCGTGCAATACTACGGCGTTCACACCTTCACGACGGCGATCTATCGAACATGGTACGGCCTCGGCAATCGCCAGGGGGCGGCGCAAATCGCCGTCGTGCTCATCGTGATCGCCGGGGTGCTGGTCATCCTGGAGCGCCGGTCGCGCGGTCGCGCCCGCTTTCAAATCGCGTCGAATTTACGTCACCGGAGCGAGCCGGTCGTGCTGCGACCGTGGCCGGCGATGGGGGCGCTCCTCGCCTGCGCACTTCCCGTCCTCCTGGGATTCGTCGTTCCGACCTTTCACCTCGGCTGGCTGGCCTCGGCGTCAGGCGCGACGCTGAACGACCCGCGGTTCCTGGGCGATGCCGTCAACAGCCTGCTGCTTGCAGGCAGCGCCGCGGCGATCATCGTCGCCCTCGCCCTCTTCCTGAGCTACGCCGGACGCCTGGTGCGCCGTCGCTCATTCAACCACGTGATCGACTTCGCCTCCCTGGGCTATGCGATCCCCGGGGCAGTGATCGCGGTCGGCGTTCTTTTGCCGCTCGCCATGGCCGATCACGGGATCGACTGGCTGGCCCGTGGGCTGTTCGGACTGCCTCTCGGCCTGGTGCTGAGCGGCACTGCCGTCGCGCTCCTGCTCGCTTACACCGTGCGGTTCCTTGCCGTCGGAATGGCCAACGTCGCGCCCGGCCTGGCGGCAATCGATCCGGCAATGGACGCCAGCGCGCGCATTCTCGGGGCCACGCCACGGCAGGTCCTGCGTCATGTGCATCTGCCGATGCTGCGGGCGCCCGCCCTCACCGCGGCCGCCGTGGCGTTTGTCGAGGTCATGAAGGAATTGCCGGCGACCCTGCTGATCAGGCCCTTCAATCTCGACACGCTCGCAATCGGCGTCTATCGCTTCGCTTCCGACGAGCGACTCGCCCAGGCCGCCGTCGGCGCCATCGTGATCGTCGTGGTATCCTTGGCGCCGGTGATCCTGCTGTGTCGGGCGATCGACCGATCGGGAACTACTTCCAGCCCGCGCGATCCATGATCTTCAGGGCTTCGGCGTTGTTCTGCGCGAAGACCCGGGCATTGAGCTGGTCCTGCTTGAAGCTGCCGAGCGACTTCAGTTCCGGTGACAGCTCGACGCCGGCGACCACCGGAAACTCCGAATTACCTTCGGCGAAGTAGCGCTGCGCCTGCGGCGACACGAGGTATTCGAGGAAGCGCACGGCCGCCGCCTTGTTGGGCGCGTGGCGGGCCACCGCGCCGCCGCTGATGTTGACATGCGTGCCGCGGTTCGACTGGTTGGGGAAGACGACGGCGCACTTGGCCGCGACCTCGCGATCCTGCGGCTTCTTCGAGCGCATCAGGTTCACGAAGTAATAGGTGTTGACCACGGCAAGGTCGCCTTCGCCGGCAGCAACTGCCTTGATCTGGTCGGTATCGCCGCCGCGAGGCGGGCGCGCGAGATTGGCAGCAACTCCCTTGGCCCAAGCCTCGACCTTCTGCGGACCATTCGCGGCCAGCAGCGAACCCACGAGCGACTGGTTGTAGATGTGGCCGGACGGGCGGATCAGCAGCTTGCCCTTCCACTTGGCGTCGGCGAGATCCTCGTAGTTCTTTGGAACGTCGGCGGCCGGCACCCGCTCCTTGCTGTAGACGATGACCCGGGCGCGCACCGAGAAGCCGAACCAGTTGTTGTCGGGATCGCGCAGGTGCGCTGGCACCGCCTTGGCGAGCGCTTCCGAGGTCACCGGCTGCAGGACCCCGAGCTGGCGAGCGCGCTCGATGCGACCGGCATCGGTGGTGATGAAGATGTCGCACGGGCTCTTGTCACCCTCCGCCCGAAGCCGCTCGAGCAACGGGTCCGGCTCGGCGTCGATGCGGTTGATCTTGACGCCGCTCAGATCGGCAAAATTGCCGTATAGGGCTTCGTCCGTGTTGTAGTGCCGCGCCGAGTAGAGGTTGAGCGTCGCCTGGGCCTCGGCTCGTCGCCATACCGTAAGGCCAGCGCCAAGCGCCAAACCGCTTCCAAGCAGCGCACGTCTCTTCACTGAGGGCCTCCAGATGCGAGTAATTGTCACTTCCGTGTAGCAGGTGGGCTGCGCGTTTGCAAATCGCTCGCATGTGCAGGCCAATTCCACGTTTCCCCACGAGGAATTATCCCACTTCCTCCCCTTTGCCTTGAAATTGCCACTTGGATTAACATTTCCGCTCAAGTCCCACACGGAGCCCAGGGAAGTGTCCGGTTGCTTCCCCAGGACTCATTGCCCCGGGGGAAGCGAGGATGCTGCTCGTCAAGGTCCTCACCCGCATATTGGGTGAAGGCCAACTGACCGTGATCGATGAGGCCGGCCGGTCGCATCGCATCGAGGGTGCACGGCCTGGCCCGTCGGTCATCATGCGGGTCCATGATCGGTGGACAGGCCTGCGGCTGGCCCTGCGCCCGCGGCTCGCCCTGGGCGAGGCCTACATGGATGGCCGGATGACCGTCGAGGCCGGCGGCGACATCTACGACCTTCTCGACCTGCTCGGCCGCAGCATTCAGGCACTCGATGCGACGCCGATGGTGCGCTGGTCTTACGCGCTGCAGCGCTGGCTGAGAACCGTGGAGCACTACAATCCGATCGGCAAGGCGCAGAAGAATGTCGCCCACCACTACGACCTGAAGGACCAGCTCTACGACTATTTCCTCGACCGCGATCGGCAATACTCCTGCGCCTACTTCCGGACCGGCGACGAATCCCTTGAGGAGGCGCAGTTCGACAAGAAGAGGCACATCGCGGCCAAGCTGTTGCTCAAGCCGGGCCAGCGCGTCCTCGACATCGGCTCCGGTTGGGGCGGCATGGCTCTCTTCCTCAGCCAGCAATTCGGCGTCGACACGACCGGCGTGACCCTGTCAACGTCACAACATGCCGTCTCCAGCCGCCGCGCCCTCGAGGGCGGCCTTGCCGATCGCGTCCGCTTCAAGCTGCTCGACTATCGCGAGGAAACCGGCCGATATGAACGCATCGTCTCGGTCGGCATGTTCGAGCATGTCGGGTCGGCCCACTACGTCGAGTTCTTCACCAAGGTGAAGGAGCTCCTGACCGACGACGGCGTCATGCTGTTGCACTCGATTGGGCGCATGGAGCCGCCCGGCGGCACAAACACGTGGCTGCGCAAGTACATCTTCCCGGGCGGCTACACGCCTGCCCTGTCGGAGGTCCTCGCGGCGATCGAGAAGGTCGGCCTATGGGTGACCGATATCGAGATCCAGCGCCTCCACTATGCCGAGACGCTGCGCCACTGGCGCCGGCGCTTCCTCGCCAACCGCGAGCAGATCAAGCAGCTCGCGGGATACGACGACCGTTTCTGCCGGATGTGGGAGTTCTACCTCGCGGGCTGCGAGGTGGCATTTCGGTACATGAATCAGATGGTCTTCCAGATCCAGCTCACCCGCCGCCAGGATGCCGCCCCGCTCATCCGCGACTACGTGATCGATGCCGAAAGCGGCCTGCACGCGACTCGCTCGATGGCGGCGGAGTAAGCGTCACCCCTCCTCCCCCAGCTTCGCTGGGAGGTGTCGCCGCCTGCCCTGAGCAAAGTCGAAGGGTCATACGGCGACGCAGGGGTCATGCTCTCTTGGACCGCGGGCGTTCTCGCCCGCTCTTCTCATGAATCTTGAGCGGGCGAGACGCCCGCGATCCAAGAATGAGCCATGAGCGCCATCGGAGTGGCGCGCTCCCAGCCATGACCCATGACCCCTCCGTCGGCGAAGACGCCGACACCTCCCCAACGAAGCTGGGGAAGAGGTCACGCCGCATTCGTCGCCGCGAAGGTCTCGAAGGCGTCCTCGACTAGGCTGACGTGATGAAGCATGGCGGCATGGGCGCCGGCGGCGTCGCCTGACAGGATCGCCCGGACCACGGCATCGTGCTCCTGGTTGGATCGCCGCAGCCGTCCCTCGACCTGGAACTGGGCGCGGCGGAACGGCCCGACGCGCCGGCGCAGGCCCAGGGCGAACTCGGCAATGGGTGCATTGTGCGCGCCGGCGTAGATCGCCGAATGAAGGGCGACATTGGCATCGGAATAGGCATCCGGGTCGCCCGCCGCCGCCAGCGCCGTCATGGCATCGTGCCGCGCCTGCAGGCGCCGCCGCTCGATCGGCGTCATGCTCATGGCGGCGAGACGCGCGCAGGTCGCCTCCATCTCCGCCATGGCGACGAACAGGCTTTCGATTTGCACCGGTGTCGCCTTGGAGACCACCGCTCCCTTGCGCGGGCGCATGTCGATCAGGCCGCTTTGCATGAGCTGGCGCAGTGCCTCGCGCACCGGCGTGCGCGAGACGCCGTGCTGGCGGGCCAAGCCAATCTCGTCGAGCCGCAGCCCGGGCGTCAACGTGCCGTTCAGGATCCCGTCCGCGATCGCCGTGGCGAGCCTGTCCGCCAGGGTGGGATTGTCTGCCTGCATGCTCCATCCGCTCATTCGGCGGGATGCTGCATACAATTTGGATGCCAATCCGAACATCGGTACACACAATGCCCAAACAGAATGCAAACTGCCGATATTGCATACAATCTTCGCCCATTCCCTTTGCTGGCCCGGCCGTAATCGGTTGTCCAGAGTTCACGGGATGGCCTGTTTTCCGCCGATTCGGCGCCAATCCCACGCAACGTCGTTCGCCGCACGCTGATGGCATGTTGGTTGCTCCCCGCTCTCCGGGCCGCCACTGGCCGAAGACAGCAGCAGGGGGAAAGCAATGAGCCACACGTTCAAGATCGGACGCCGCGGCCTTCTGGTTGGAGCCTCGAGTGCGGCGGCCGTCGGCCTCGCCGGCACGGCGCAAGCACAGAAGCCGCTCGTCGTCGGGTTCATCTATGTCGGCCCACGCGACGACTACGGCTACAACCAGGCGCACGCCGAAGCGGCCGCCATCCTGAAGAAGATGCCCGGCATCAAGGTCGTCGAGGAAGAGAAGGTTCCGGAGACGGTCGCGGTCGAGAAGTCGATGGAAAGCATGATCAACCTCGACGGCGCGACCCTGATGTTCCCGACGTCGTTCGGCTATTTCGATCCGCACATGCTGAAGGAAGCGGCGAAGTTCCCCGCCATCCAGTTCCGTCATTGCGGCGGCCTGTGGCAGGAAGGCAAGCATCCCAAGAATACCGGCAGCTACTTCGGCTACATCGACGAGTGCCAATACCTGAACGGCATTGCCGCCGGCTCGACCACCAAGAGCGGCAAGCTGGGCTTCGTCGCCGCCAAGCCGATCCCGCAAGTGTTGCGCAACATCAACGCCTTCACGCTCGGCGCCAAGTCGGTGAACCCCAAGATCACCACCCAGGTCATCTTCACCGGCGACTGGGCGATGCCGGTCAAGGAAGCCGAGGCGACCAACAGCATGATCGCCCAGGGCATCGACGTCGTGACCTGCCACGTCGATTCGCCCAAGGTCGTAATCGAGACCGCCGAGCGCGCCGGCATCTTCACCTGCGGCTATCACTGCAACCAGTCCAAGCTCGCGCCCAAGGGCTACCTGACCGGCGCCGAGTGGAACTGGGAAAAGGTCTATGTCGACTTCATCGAGGCCATGAAGAAGGGCCAGGCGCCCGGCAACTTCGTGCGCGGCGGCCTCAAGGCAGGGTTCGTCCGTCCCTCCGCCTACGGGCCGGCCGTGTCGGCCGAGGCGCGCACCAAGGCCGACGCCGTGAAGGCCGAGATGCTCACCGGCAATTTCTCGATCTTCAAGGGCGCCTTGAAAGACAACAAGGGCAATACCGCGATCCCCGCCGGCACGGCTTACAGCCAGACCGAGCCGAAGCTGGAAAGCATGAACTACCTGGTTGAGGGCGTGGTCGGCTCGACGTCGTAAGTCGTCCCCAGGGAGCAGCGGGCGGCCATGGGGCAAGCCCTCGAGCGTATTGCCGTACCGACGCTGGCGTTGCTGGCGTCGGCGGCCCTGTTCGGCCTGCTGTTGGCCCTGTATGCCCGCGTCGATCCGCTGGAGGCCTTCGCCCTGATGTACCAGGGCGCCTTCGGCACCTGGTTTTCCTGGCAGAACACCTTGGCCCGGGCGGCGCCGTTGATCCTCACCGCGCTGTGCACGGCGCTGCCGGCCAGGCTCGGCCTGTTGATCATCGGCAATGAAGGGGCCGTCGTGCTGGGTGGCGTGGCCGCCGCGGCGACCGGTGCGTCGCTCGTCGGCACGCCGCCCCTCGCGGCCCAGCTCGGCATGATCGCCGCCGGCATGCTGACGGGCGGGTTGTGGATTGCCTTCGCCGGTGCGCTGCGCCAATGGCGCGGCGTCAACGAGACGATCTCCAGTCTGCTGCTGATTTACATTGCGATCGCCCTGATGAATCACTTCGTCGAGGGCCCGTTGCGCGATCCGCAGAGCCTCAACAAACCGTCCACCGCCTCGATTGGCGACGCCAACATGATCGGCACCATTCCTGGCATGGACGTCCATTGGGGCCTGGTATTCGGCATCATCGCCTGCCTGCTCGCCTACGCCTTCCTGCGCTTCACGACATGGGGCTTCGCCATGGAGGTGATCGGCGGCAACGCCAAGACCGCGCGCATGATGGGCCTGAATGTCGGGCGCTACGTGCTGCTGGCCTGCGGCGTCGGCGGCGCGGCGGCGGGCATCGCCGGCACGGTCGAGGTCGCCGCCGTGCTCGGCAAGGCCAATGCCTCGCTCGCCGTCGGCTACGGCTATGCCGGCATCCTGGTGTCCTTCCTCGCCCGCCACCATCCGCTGGCGATCATTCCGGTGGCCATCCTGCTGGGCGGCATCGGCGCCAGCGGCGGCCTGCTGCAGCGGCGTCTCGACCTGCCCGACGCCGCCGTCGTCGTCCTGCAGGGCATCATTTTCGTCGCCATCCTGGCGAGCGAGACGCTCTACGGGCGGCTGCTTCCGCGCAAGCAGGAGAGCTGACGATGGCGGAGGGAGGGGGACTGGGTATCTGGGGCGTGCCGCTGGCCATGCTGGCCGGCGCCATCCGGGTCAGCACGCCCTTCCTGTTCGTCAGCATCGGCGAATGCCTCACGGAACGATCCGGCCGCATCAATCTCGGGCTCGAGGGCACGCTGGTGATGGGCGCCATGAGCGCCTACGGCGTGGCGCTGGGGACCGACTCGCCGTGGCTCGGCGTGCTGGTAGCGGCCGGGGTGGGCCTGCTGCTGGGCGCCCTCCATGCCGCGATCTGCCAGCTGCCGCGGGTCAACGACATTGCCACCGGCATCGGCCTCATGCTGTTCGCGACGGGCCTCGCCTTCTTCCTCGGCAAGCCCTTCATCCAGCCCAAGGCGCCCAATCTGGGCGCCATCGATCTCGGCTGGTGGAGCGACATCCCGCAGGTGCGCCAGGCGCTGCAGGTCAACTACCTGTTCATCCTCGGCGTCGTGCTCGCCTTCGCCCTGGCCTGGGCGTTGCGCAACACGCGCTGGGGATTGATCGTCCGCCTGGCCGGCGAGAGCGTCGACGCCGCGCTCGCCATCGGCGCGTCGGTCGGCAGGGTGCGGCTGATCGCGACCGCGATCGGCGGCGCTTTCGCCGGCGTCGGGGGCGCTTTCCTCTCGCTCTACTATCCGGGCAGCTGGAACGAAGGCCTGTCGAGCGGCCAGGGCCTCATGGCCGTGGCGCTGGTCATCTTCGCCCGCTGGGATCCGATCCGCTGCCTGTGGGCGTCCCTGCTGTTCGGCGCCGCCGGCGCCATCAGCCCGGCCCTGCAGTCGATCGGCGTGACCCAGGGCTATTACCTGTTCAGCGCCGCACCCTATGTGCTTACGCTTGCCCTGATGATCGCCACCTGCTCGCCCGAGCGCAGCCTGCGTGGCGCACCAGGCGAACTCGGCGCCGTCAAGTGATCGGCGCGAGAAGGGCATCTGCATGTGACAAACAAACACCGTCAAATGCCCTGCGGTGCGAGGAGACCCCAGTGACCCGGTACTTGAAGTCGCATCCCTACCCCTGGCCGTGGAACGGCGACCTGCGGCCGGAGAATTCGGCGCTGATCGTCATCGACATGCAGACCGATTTCTGCGGCGTCGGCGGCTATGTCGACAAGATGGGCTACGATCTCTCGCTCACCCGCGCGCCGATCGAGCCGATCAGGCGCCTGCTCGCCGCCGTCCGCAAGGCCGGCTGGCATGTCTTCCATACGCGCGAAGGCCATCGCCCCGACCTCGCCGACCTGCCCGCCAACAAGCGCTGGCGCTCGCAGCAGATCGGCGCCGGCATCGGCGATCCCGGCCCGTGCGGGCGCATCCTGGTGCGCGGCGAGCCGGGCTGGGAAATCATCCCCGAGCTCGCGCCTGCTCCGGGTGAGCCGGTGATCGACAAACCGGGCAAGGGCTCGTTCTGCGCCACCGATCTCGAGCTGATGCTGCGCACGCGCGGCATCGCCAATCTCGTGCTCACCGGCATCACCACCGACGTCTGCGTCCACACCACCATGCGCGAGGCCAACGATCGCGGCTTCGAATGTCTGATCCTCGACGACTGCACCGGCGCCACCGACAGGGGCAACCATCTGGCGGCGCTCAAGATGGTCGAGATGCAGGGCGGCGTGTTCGGCGCCGTCGCCAGCTCGGCGGCCGTGATCGAGGCGATCGCCTGAGGAGCGCGACATGAGCGTGATCGGCGCAGCCCACTTTCCCGAGCATCGCGGCGCGCCGTCGCTCGAGCTGATCGGCTTCTCCAAGCGCTTCGGCGCCCTGGCCGCGCTCGACAATGTCTCGGTCAGGGTCGCCGCCGGCGCCTTCCATGCACTGCTGGGCGAGAACGGCGCCGGCAAGAGCACACTCGTCAAATGCGCCATGGGATATTACGCGGCCGACGAGGGCCAGATCCTGCTCAATGGCCGCGAGGTCGAAATCGCCCATCCCAGGCAGGCCCACGCGCTGGGCCTGGGCATGGTCTACCAGCACTTCACGCTGGTGCCGAACATGACCGTCCTTGAGAATTTCGTGCTGTCGCGCGGCAAGCTGCCGGCAGTGATCGACTGGGCGAGCGAGCGCCGCCTGCTCGGCGACTACTTCTCGACGACGCCGTTTTCCGTGCCGCTCGACACGCCGGTGGCCGATCTTGCCGCTGGCCAGAAGCAGAAGGCGGAAATCCTGCGCCAGCTTTATCTCAAGCGAAACCTGCTGATCCTCGACGAGCCGACCTCGGTGCTGACGCCCGACGAGGCCGACGAGGTGCTATCGACGCTGAAGAAGCTCACCCGGGACGGCGAGCTCACGATCGTCACTATCACCCACAAGTTCCGGGAAGTGAACGCCTTCTGCGACACGGTGACGGTGCTGCGGCGCGGCCAGCTGGTCGACACCAGGCCGACCAGCGAACTGGACAACGACATGATGGCTGAAATGATGGTCGGCCGCCGCGAGAACCGCGTCATCGTCGAGCGCGAAGCGCGGCCGCCAGGCAAGCCCGTGCTGCGCCTCGAGGGACTGAGCGTCGCCGACCACGTCGGCCAGCTGGCGGTCGAAGACCTGGTCCTGGAAGTCCGGGCCGGCGAGATCGTCGGCGTGGCCGGTGTCTCAGGCAATGGTCAGCGCGAGCTGGTCGAGACCCTGGCCGGCCAGCGCCACGCCCTGGCCGGCCGCATGCTGGTGCATGGCGAGCCTTACACGGCGACCCGGTCAGAGATGGTCCGCCACAAGATCGCCTGCCTGCCCGAGGAGCCACTGCGCAACGCCTGCGTCGCCGACATGACAGTGGCCGAGAACATGGCACTGCGCTCGTTCGACCAGCCGCCCGCGTCTCCCGACGGCGTGCGCCTCAGGCGCCTGCCGATGCGCGACAGGGCGCGCCGCCTGATCGAGGCCTATCGCGTGAAGACGCCCGGCCCGGACGCGCCGATCAGGGCCCTGTCGGGCGGCAACGTGCAGCGCGCCGTGCTGGCGCGCGAACTCTCGAGCGAGGGCGACCTGCTGATCGTCGCCAACCCCTGCTTCGGTCTCGATTTCGCCGCTGCCGCCGAGATCCGCACACGCATCGTGCAGGCGCGCAACCGCGGCGCGGCGATCCTGCTGGTGAGCGAGGACCTCGACGAGATTCTGCAGCTGTCAGACCGCATCGTCGTGATGTTCGACGGCACGTTTGCCCTACAGACCGACGCCGCCCAGGCAGACGTCGGCGCCATCGGCCGCGCCATGGCGGGGCATTAGACGGGGATGGGGATGTCGCCGAATGTGGACCGGATTGGGGTGCACCCGGATTGACGCCGCGCAAATCTCGCCTAGCTTGGCGGAAGGCTGGCGGCGACTGTTGTCGGCGACTGCGCGGCATCAAGGAGGATGGTCATGCGCGAGCCTCGGGCTGTGGCCGATGCGGAACACTCGGCAACGAAGTCGAGTTACCGTATCCATGAGCTTTGCGAGTCGACCCGGGATGCGCTCGGATTCTTGCACAAGCTCGATGCCCGGGGTGAGGTGCCGTCAGGCGCCGTCGCGCCTCGCGCTCCCAGCAAACTCCGGTAACGCAGCTTTTGCCAAACGAGCCTATTTGCGTCACCGCCAAGTATTTGAACTCAAACGATAATGACGCTGTGACGCAAATGACGCAAAATCTCACCGCCACTCTCTCCAGCGAGCTTTTCTCAGTTTTGCCTGCCGCGAAGCGAGCCATGGCCATTCGTGCTCCCCGCTCTCGACAGGAAGCGAAGTAGGACTGGGGTTGTGCCCCACTTTAAGGTTATTCTTTCTATCCACATGCCGCGTTTGCGGTGGTGAACGGCCCCTCTCGTCTCTAACAAAGGCTCTGCCATGGAGCCCATGAACAGAACCTCGAACGTCACGCGCCTGCCGGGCACCGAAGACATCCGGCTGCGCGAGCCCCCGCACAATTTCGAGGCCGAGCAGGCGCTGCTCGGCGCGATCCTTGTGAACAACGCCGCCTATCATCGGGTGGCCGAGTTCCTCAAGGGCGAGCACTTCGCCGATCCGCTGCACGGCAAGCTGTTCGACTCGCTGGCCCGCCTGATCGAGCGTGGGCAGGTCGTGAGCGCGGTCACGCTCAAGACCTATGTCGAGAGCGACGAGACCATGAAGGAGGCCGGCGGTGCGGCCTACCTGGCCGGCCTCGCCGCGGCGTCCGTCCATGTGATCGATGCCGGCGATTTCGGTCGCATGGTCCACGATCTCTACCTGCTGCGCCAACTGATCACGCTCGGCGAGGACGTCGTCAACGGCGCCTACAAGCCCACGCTCGAAGCGACGGCGCTGGAGCAGATCGAGGTCGCGGAAAAGAAGCTCTACGACCTGGCGAGCGTCGGGCAGACCGACGGCGGCTTCAAGCAGTTCCGGACGGCGCTCACCGAAGCCATGGTCGCCGCCGAGGCGGCCTACAGCCGCGCCGGGCAGCTCACCGGCGTGGCGACCGGACTGTTCCAGCTCGACCAGCTGCTGGGTGGCCTGCACAAGTCGGATCTGATCATCCTGGCCGGCCGGCCATCGATGGGAAAAACCGCGCTCGCCACCAACATGGCCTTCAATGCAGTGAAAGCCTACCGCGAGGAGCATGGGCCTGATGGACGGCCGGTGGCGGTCGACGGGGCGGTGGTTGGCTTCTTCTCGCTCGAAATGTCGGCCGAGCAGCTCGCCAACCGCATTCTCGCCGAGCAGGCCGAGATCTCGTCCGAGAAGATCCGCAAGGGCGAGCTGATCAGCAGCGATTTCGACAAGGTCCTCGCCGTCAGCCAGCAGCTCGAGCATCTCAACCTCTACATCGACGACACCCCTGCCCTGACGATCGCCGCCCTGCGCACCCGGGCGCGCCGTCTCAAGCGGACGCGCGGCCTCGGCCTGCTGGTCGTCGACTACCTGCAGCTTCTCAACCCGTCGGGCCGCTCGCGCCAGGAGAACCGCGTCCAGGAGATTTCCGAGATCACCCGAGGCCTCAAGACCCTGGCCAAGGAGCTCGACGTGCCGGTGCTGGCGCTCTCGCAGCTCAGCCGCGCCGTCGAGCAGCGCGAGGACAAGCGGCCCCAACTCGCCGACCTGCGCGAATCGGGGTCGATCGAGCAGGACGCCGACGTCGTCATGTTCGTCTACCGCGAGGAGTACTATCTGACACGCTCCGAGCCGACGCGCCGGGCCGAGGAGAGCGACCAGCGCTTCAACGAGCGCCACGACGCCTGGAAGCAGCGCTGCGAGCAGACCTACGGCAAGGCCGAAGTGATCGTCGCCAAGCAGCGTCACGGGCCGACCGGCATCGTGCGGCTGGCATTCGAAGGCTCGATCACCAAGTTCGACAACCTGCCGGCCGACGAGGAGCGGCCGCTCGGGCCGGCGTTCTAGGGGTGTGGGGCTTGGTGGGAATCATGCTCATGCGGACCGCGGGCGTCCCGCCCGCTCATGAGATCACGAGCGGGAGGAACGCCCGCGGTCCGCATGAGCACATGTCATTGGGGGGACAGGTGTTGCTGTTCGCGGTTCAGTCCGTGGTGCTGGTCTAAGGGCGCGGAGGATGGCTGCCCTGGACGACGACCCGGCGCGGCGGGCCGGCGCGATCCTGACGATCGACCTCGGTGCGATAGCCGCCAACTGGCGCGGCCTGCGCGACGCCGGTCGCGCAGAGGGCCGGCCGATCGATTGCGCCGCCGTGCTGAAGGCCGACGCCTACGGCACCGGCGCGGCGATGGTCGGTCCGCGCCTGGCGGCGGAAGGCTGCCGGCAGTTCTTCGTCGCCCACCTCGACGAAGGCATCGCGCTGCGCGCCGTCGTGCCCGATCATCCGATCTGCGTTCTCAACGGCTTGCTGCCCGGCACCGATGGCGATTTCGTCGAGCACCGGCTGACGCCGGCGCTGAATCATCTCGGGCAGCTCAATAGCTGGCGGGCCGCCGCGCAGCGCTTCAACCGGCCGCTCGATGCGATCATCCACATCGACACCGGCATGCATCGCCTGGGCTTCCCGCCCGACGAGGCACAGGTCCTGGCCAACGAGCGCGGTCGCCTGCGCGGGCTGCGGCTGGCTCTGCTGATGAGCCACCTGGTGGCGTCGGAGGAGCAGGCCAATCCGGTCAACGGCGAGCAGCTGTCGCGCTTCCGCAACTTCCTGCGCACCATGCCGGGTGCGCCAGCATCGCTGGCCAATTCCTCCGGAATCTTTCTCGGCCCGGACTACCATTTCGACCTGTTGCGACCGGGCGCCGCGCTCTATGGCATCAACCCGCTGCCAGACCAGGCCAATCCCATGCTGCCGGTCGTATCGCTGCATGCACGCATCCTGCAGACCCGCCGAATTGACGCTTTTCAGACGGTTGGATACGGTGGGGCGTGGCGTTCCGTCCGGCCAAGCCGCATCGCCACGATTGCACTTGGCTATGCCGACGGCTACTTCCGCACGCTCATCCATCGAACGCACGTCTATCTTGCCGGACATCGCGTGCCGGTGATCGGGCGCATCTCGATGGACCTGGTGACGATCGACGTGACCGACATCCCCGAAAACGAATGCCGGCTCGGCGCCACCGTCGAGGTGCTCGGTCGGCACGTGACGGCGGAGGACTTGGCCGACCATGCGCGCACCAACGCCTATGAAGTGATGACCGCCCTCGGCCGGCGCTATGCGCGCCTCTACGTCGATCGCCCGGAGACCGCCTCGTGACCCTGCCGATCGTGACCCTGCTCGGGCGCATGACGCTCGCCTTCCTCGCTGCGACCGGCGCCGTCACCGCCTTCGCCTTCCATGCCGTGCGGCAGGGCCTGCGCCCGCCATGGTATCGCCGGCAGATCCTGCGGCAGGTCATGGAGATCGGCTATTACTCGCTGCCTGTGGTCGGCCTGACGGCGATCTTCACCGGCATGGTGCTGGCTCTGCAGAGCTACACCGGGTTCGCCCGCTTCTCGGCCGAGAGCGCCATCCCCAACGTCGTCGTGGTGTCCCTGACCCGCGAGCTCGGCCCGGTGCTGGCCGGGCTCATGGTGGCCGGCCGGGTCGGCGCAGCCATGGCGGCCGAGATCGGCACCATGCGGGTGACCGAGCAGATCGACGCGCTGACGACCCTGTCGACCGATCCTTTCCGCTATCTCGTCGTGCCGCGCCTGATTGCCGGCATCATCACCCTGCCGATACTGGTGCTGATCGCCGATATCATCGGCGTCCTCGGCGGCTTTCTGGTGGGCGTCTACAAGCTCGACTTCAACGATGTCGCTTACCTCCGCAACACGATGGACTTCCTCGAATTCCAGGACGTGTTCTCCGGCCTGGTGAAGGCCGCCGTGTTCGGCTTCCTGATCACCCTGATGGGCTGCTACCACGGTTACACCTCGCGCGGCGGCGCGCAGGGCGTCGGCATGGCGACGACGAACGCGGTGGTCTCGGCGTCGATCCTGATCCTGACCTTCAACTACTTCATCACCGAAGCGTTCTTCGCGCTGTGACGGGCCCGGCGAAAATCCTGCTGCGCGGCGTCACCAAGTCGTTCGGCCCGAAGAAAGTGCTGCAGGGCATTGATCTATCGGTCGCGCCTCGCGAGTCCGTCGTGGTGATCGGCGGATCGGGCACCGGCAAGTCGGTGCTGCTGAAATGCATTCTCGGCCTGATGCAGCCCGATTCCGGCTCGATCCATGTCGACGGCGAGGAGACGACGACTCTCGCCAATCGCGAGCGCGAGCGGGTCATGCGCAAGTTCGGCATGCTGTTCCAGGGTGGCGCACTGTTCGATTCGCTGCGGGTCTGGGAGAACGTCGCCTTCGGGCCGATCCAGAGCGATGGCATGGCACCGCAGAAGGCGCGCGACGTGGCAATGGCGAAGCTGGGCGCCGTCGGCCTGGGTCCCGAGATCGGCGAGCTGTTTCCGTCCGAGCTGAGCGGCGGCATGCAGAAGCGTGTCGCCCTGGCGCGCGCCATCGCGCGCGAGCCGGACATCATCTTCTTCGACGAGCCGACCACCGGCCTCGACCCGATCATGGCCGACGTGATCAACGACCTGATCGTGAAATGCGTGAGCGATCTCGGGGCGACCGCCGTGTCGATCACCCACGACATGGCGTCGGCGCGCAAGATCGGCCATCGTATCACCATGCTGCACGACGGCCGGCTGATCTGGCAGGGCCCGGTCGGCGAGATCGACCGGTCGGGCGACCCGCGCGTCGACCAGTTCATCCACGGCCGCGCCGAGGGCCCGATCCGGATGCAGGTGCGGAAGCTGTGAGGGTGCGATTCACATATCCCTCCCACGTCTTACGGGGGAGGTGCCCCCGAAGGGGGCGGAGGGGTCATGGCCGGGAGCGCGCCACTCCGTGGCGCTCAAATTCTTTCTGGACCAGCCAATGCATGAGCGCCACGGAGTGGCGCGCTCCCAGCCATGACCCCTCCGTCGCCGTAGGACGGCGACACCTCCCCAGCAAGCTGGGGAGGAGAATGATCGTCGCGCACGAGCCCCTCTGATGGCCCGCCCGCTCAAGCGCTTTGCCTGCCAGTCGTGCGGCGCCATCACCAGCAAGTGGAGCGGCCGCTGCGAGTCCTGCGGCGAATGGAACACCATCGTCGAGGAAACGGCGGCCCCGCCCGGGCCGGCCGGCAGCGGGCTGGCGCGCGGCGGCCCAGGGCGCCACAAGGGGCGCCTGCTCGATTTTGCGAGCCTCAAGGGTTCGACGCCGCAACCGCCGCGCTACCGCAGCGGCATCGCCGAGTTCGACCGGGTGTGCGGCGGCGGCCTGGTGGTCGGCTCGGCGCTGCTGATCGGCGGCGATCCGGGCATCGGCAAGTCGACCCTCCTGCTGCAGGTCGCGGCCGCCCTGGCGCGCCAGCATACCGCCTGTGCCTACATCTCCGGCGAGGAGGCCCTCGATCAGGTGCGGCTGCGCGGCGAGCGCCTGGGCGTGAGCGATGCCCCGGTGCAGCTCACCGCCGCCACCTCGGTGCGCGACATCGTCGCCTCGCTGGAACGGCCGGACGCGCCCAGGGTCGCGGTGATCGATTCGATCCAGACCATGTGGCTCGACACGGTCGAAAGCACGCCCGGCACCGTCACGCAGGTGCGCGCCTCGGCGCAGGCCCTGGTCGAACTCGCCAAGCGCCGCGGCATCGCCATCCTGCTGGTCGGCCACGTCACCAAGGATGGCGCCATCGCCGGCCCGCGCGTGCTCGAGCACATGGTCGACACGGTGCTCTACTTCGAGGGCGAGCGCGGCCACCAGTTCCGCATCCTGCGCACGGTCAAGAACCGCTTCGGCCCGACCGACGAGATCGGCGTGTTCGAGATGTCCGACCGCGGCCTCGCCGATGTCGCCAACCCGTCGGCCCTGTTCCTCGGCGAGCGGCGCGGCCAGGTCTCTGGCGCCTGCGTCTTCGCCGGCATCGAAGGCACGCGCCCGCTGCTGGTCGAGATCCAGGCCCTGGTCGCTCCCTCCTCGTTCGGCACGCCGCGCCATGCCGTGGTCGGTTGGGATTCCAACCGGCTAGCCATGGTGCTGGCCGTCCTCGAAGCGCGCTGCGCGGCCGCTGTCGGCGCAAACGACGTCTACCTCAACGTCGCAGGAGGGCTGCGGATCAGCGAACCGGCGGCCGACCTTGCGGTCGCCGCGTCGGTCGTCTCGTCGCTCGCCGACGAGCCCGTGCCGGCCGACATGGTGGTGTTCGGCGAGATTGGTCTCGGCGGCGAAGTGCGGCCGGTCGGCCAGCGCGAGGCGCGGTTGCGCGAGGCCGCCAAGCTCGGCTTCCGCAGCGCCCTGGTGCCGCGCGCGCGAGCCGGCAGCGGAGCGACGCCGCGCGCGCCGGAGGGCATCACCATTGACGAAATCGACCATCTATCGGACCTTGTGGCGCGTTTCCAACCGGCCGACCGGCGCCAAAGGCGTCCGGAGCGCGAAGGCTTGGCGGATCGGCGGCGCAACTAGGCCTCGGAGCGTATGGAGACGATGGAGCAGCTAGGGATCACCGTATTCGACGTCGCTGTCGCGGCCGTCGCCGTCTTTGGCGCCCTGGTCGGCATGTCGAGCGGCTTCGCCCACTCCATCCTGTTCATCGCCTCCTGGATTGCCTCGGGCTGGGTTGCCCTGAACTACGCCAAGCTCCTGCAGCCCGAAGTCGAGAAGCTCGTCGGCAGCACCGAGCTGGCCTATTTCATCGCCATGCTGGTGGTCTTCGTCGCCGCGCTGATCGTGCTGGTCATGGCGACCAACGCCCTGTCGCGCGCCGTGCGGGCAAGCCCACTGGGCAAACCCGACCGCATCCTGGGCGCGGGGTTCGGCGTTCTGTGCGCCTGGGTGGCCCTCGGCGCCGCCTTTCTGTTCTACGGCTATCTCGGGCCGCGCACCCTGCCGCCGGCGGTCGAGGGGGGCGCCACCTTCCCCATGATCAAGGAAATGGCCGGGTTCATCGAGCCTTACCTGCCACCCGGCTTCCGCACCCGCCTGCAGGGTCGCGGCGAAGGCCTGGTCTCCCCGCCTTCCCCGGCGGCGCCCGCCGATGCGGAACCCAAGGATGCGGAGCCCAAGGACAAGGACACTAAACCGCAGTGACTCATCCTTGATGGCGCAGGGGGCAGACACCAGCTATAACCCCGCCGTGTCCAGTGTCCCCCAACGCATAGACCACGACCTCGACAAGTTTCACGAGGAGTGTGCGTTGTTCGGCATCTTCGGAACATCCGATGCCGCCGCCCACACCGCCCTCGGCCTCCATGCCATGCAGCATCGCGGCCAGGAGGCCTCCGGCATCGTCACCTTCGACGGCCGGCATTTCCACAATCACCGGGCCGCCGGCCTGGTCGGCGACATCTTCGGCGACCCGTCTGTCATCGAAAAGCTGAACGGCTACGCTGCGATCGGGCACAACCGTTATGCCACGACCGGCGGCTCCTCCGACCGCAATATCCAGCCGATCTTCGCCGATTTCGATTTCGGCGGCCTGGCGCTGGCCCACAACGGCAACCTCACCAACGCCTACCTGCTGCGTAAGGAGCTGGTGCGGATGGGTTGCCTGTTCCAGTCGACCACCGACACGGAGGTCATCAACCACCTGATCGCCCGCTCGAACTACTCTACCGTGGTGGACCGGCTGATCGACGCCCTCGGCAGGGTCAAGGGTGCCTATTCCCTCCTGCTGCTCACCAACGAGGCGCTGCTCGGCGTGCGCGATCCGATGGGCGTGCGTCCGCTGGTGATCGGCCGGCTCGAAGATGCCTGGATCCTGAGCTCGGAAAGCTGCGCCCTCGACATCCTCGGTGCCCGCTTCGTGCGCGACGTCGAGCCGGGCGAGATCGTCATCGTCGACGGCACAGGACTGCGCTCGATCAAGCCGTTCGCCAAGGAGAAGCGGCGATTCTGCGTCTTCGAGTACATCTACTTTGCCCGGCCGGATTCGCGGATCGAGGGGATCGGCGTCTACGACGCCCGGAAGCGCATCGGCATGGAGCTCGCCAGGGAGAGCCCGGTGCCGGCCGACGTGGTCGTGCCGGTGCCCGATTCGGGCGTACCGGCAGCGATCGGCTACGCCCGCCAGTCAGGCCTGCCGTTCGAGCTCGGAATCATCCGCAATCACTATGTCGGGCGCACGTTCATCGAGCCCGCCGACCACATCCGCCATCTCGGCGTACGCCTGAAGCACAACGCGAACCGTGCCCACATCGAAGGCAAGCGCGTGATCCTGGTCGACGATTCGATCGTGCGCGGCACCACGTCGATGAAGATCGTGGAGATGGTACGCAACGCCGGTGCCCACGAGGTGCACATGCGCGTTGCCGCACCACCTACCACCGACCCCTGCTTCTACGGCATCGACACGCCGGAGCGGGAGAAGCTGCTGGCGTCGCGCTACGACGTGGCCGGCATGGCGAAGTTCATCGGCGTCGATTCGCTCGCCTTCCTCTCGATCGACGGCCTCTACCGGGCGATGGGCCTGCCGGGACGCGACCCCGCCAATCCCACCTTCTGCGATGCCTGCTTCACCGGCGACTATCCGATCGCGCTCGACGACGTTCTGGGCGTCGAGGACCGCCAGCTCTCCCTTCTCGTCGAATCGGCCTGAGGCCGGCCCATGTCCAACGGCAGTGCCGGCCGCCTGGCCGGTCGCATCGCGCTGGTCACAGGCGCCTCGCGCGGCCTTGGTGCGGCAGCGGCGCTGGCATATGCCAGGGAAGGCGCGCACTGCATCCTGGTGGCGCGAACGGTCGGCGGGCTGGAGGCCGTCGACGACGGGATCAAGGCCCTCGGCGGCTCGGCGACGCTGGTGCCGCTCGACGTGACCGACGGGCCGGGCATCGATCGCCTGGGCGCCGCGCTGTACGAGCGGTTCGGCCGTCTTGACGTGCTGCTCGGCAATGCGGCCATCCTCGGCACCCTGTCGCCGCTCGGCCATATCGAGCCGCAGACCTTCGAGCAGGTGATCGCGGTGAACCTGACCGCGAACTGGCGCCTGATCCGCTCGCTCGACCCGCTGCTGCGCCGCTCCGATGCCGGGCGCGCCATCTTCGTGACGTCCGACGTCGGGCGCCGCGCCGTGCCCTACTGGGGCGCCTACGCCGCCAGCAAGGCCGCGCTCGACATGCTGGTCGGCATCTATGCCGCCGAGGTCGCGCATACGTCGGTGCGGGTCAACCTGTTCGATCCAGGGCCGATGCGCACGACGATGCGCGGCCAAGCCTATCCCGGAGAGGATGAAGCACGGCAGACGCCGCCCGAGGCGCACGCCGAGTCCCTCGTCCGTCTCGCGCTTCCAGGCTGCACGATGAACGGCCAATTGGTCGCCGGCGACGCAGCCCTCGCCCGGTCAGCGGACCCTGGCGGGCGCCACTAACTCGCGCGGCGCGGCAACGACACGGCCGTTGACCTGCTCGATCGCCTCGTCGATGCACAGCTTGAGCGCCGCGGCCAGTTTCCAGCGCTCCACATCGTGGTCGTCCGGCGTCCCCGTCGAGTTGAGTGCTTCCTCGAGGCAGAACTTGAAGGCCGCGCCGTCCTCGGCGTGGCCCGAGCGGCCGAGCGCCCGCACCACACGGCCGATGAAGGTCGGATCGGGGCTGCCGTTGGAAGCCCATGACAGATAGCTCGACGAGGCCCCGAGAGCGACCAGGAGATGGATCGGCACGGCCGGCTCGGGACCATGACCAACCCGATCCAGGTAGGCGATGGCAATGCTGAGGCGCGGCGTCGCGTCACCCGGGCTCAAGTCGGCGGCGCGGAGATATCTCTCGACCGCGCCGTCGAACTCGCCCTTGGCGCGCAGCACGTCGCCCCATTCGAGGAACAGGCCAACGGATTGCGGCCCGTTGGCAGCCGCCGCGGCGTAGCGGTTGGCCGCATCGGTCAGCATCTCGAGCTCGGCCGGCTGGCCAAGCGCCACGGTCACCAGGGGCAGCTGCGTTCGCCGATGCGCCACGAGAAGCCATTGCCGGTAGATCAGGTGGCCCTCGAGGCGGCGGACCAGGGCATCGAGGGCACGGTCGCGTCGCTGCGGCATGTCGCGCAACTTCTCCACCGCCTCGGCGAACGTCGACTCGGCGAGATAGAGCTGCCATTGCAGGGGCGAGGCGGGATCGTCCGTCCATGCCATGCCGGGCGTGGTCTCGTGAATCGACACTCCCTTGCGGATGAAGGCGTCGATCAGGACGGCAAGCGCTGTCGGTGAGTTCGGCATGCGGCTCAGCGTGTCGCTGAATCGTCCGATCGCCTGGTCGAGCTCGCCGAGCTGCTGGGCGCGATCGATGTCGGCCAGTGCCGCCGCGCGCGCCAGATGGACCAGGCCGAAGACATAGGGCACCCAGGGCAGGTCGGCAGCGCGACCGCTCTCGAGCGTACGGGCGATCAGCGCCTGCGTCCGCTCGAAGGCACAGCGCTCGCGCCGATTGCGGATGCGCCGTTCCTCGCGGGTCACGTCCGAGGCATCGGGCACCTGCGGAGTGTCGAGACTGTTGCAGGCCTTCTCTTCGGCGCGAAAGACGTAGAGTGCCGCGACCTTGGGATCGCGCAGAGTCATCACGCTGAGGGCGAGGCACTCCAGGACCTCGTCCACGCCCGACGGAACGTCGGCGGCCTCGCAGATTGCGCGCGCGCCCGGCTCGCCGACCAGGCTGACCGATCCCACATAACCGGCCGGCTCGCGGCGCACCGCGAGCGACGCCCGAATGGTCGGCCGGGTGACGCCGAACAGAGCCGCGATCTCGCGGATACTGGCGCGCAGGGTGAGCGGCGCTCCCGGAACCTGAAGGTCGATGGGATTGGTCGACTGATCGACATAGAGCCGCTGCCATTCGGCGACGCCGGCACTCTGGATCAGATTGAGCGATGCGGCGATCTGCTGTGCGGCGAGGTCGGGCGTCGGCGCCGACTTCAGATCAGGCAACTGAACGACCACCGGCTCGACGATCATTCCCTCCTTGGAGACCTCGCGCACCACCAGGACGGCCACGATGACGACGCCCAGGACGACCGCCGCGGACACGGTCACCTTGCGAATCTGCTCCAGCCACTTCGATAGCGTTTCCATCGCCCCGAAGGCGGGCGTGGACGCCTTGCCCGGTGCCTGTGCCTGCGGTCTAGGCTCGTCTTCGCTTCGAGAAGTTCCGCTCGGACCTGGGTCGCTTGCCATCGATGTCCTCGTGCGCGCCGCGCAGCCGCCCTGTTGACGGCGTCTCCACGGTCAGGAGTGCGGCCGCCCTCCCGACGATGCGGGCCTCCCGACAGCGCCATTCCTTCTGCGCCTGTCAGCTCTGTCGAGCAGGTTCGCGATGACGCTCGAGATTGCAGGCACCTCACCCCGGGGTTTCAGCAGAGGCGCCCGAGGAAGCGCATCGAGGCGCCGGCGACCGAGCGGTGTCAGACGCAATCCACCCGGCCCTTCCTCGACCAGGGCTACGGCGCGCAACCGGGCGGCGATCCGTGCATCGATCATGACGGATCCGTGGGCGACGCGGCGCAGCTCGACTTCCTCGAGAGGGCTGAGGGAGCGGGGCATGGGACCCTCCTCTTCCTCAATACGATCATCGCGACCGGCGCCGTGCAAGATCCGGAGAGCGGACTCCAGCTATGCGCGCATGCACAGCCGCTACGCGGCGGCGTCGACAAGAGTTCAGGGGCGGCCAATGCCGCCCCTGACCGGATCGACTACCGCAACGACCGCGGCAGCCACAGGACGATGTCGGGGAACAGGATGACGATGGTGAGGCAGATCACCTGGATGATCATGAAATCGCCCATCCCCCGATATATCGTTCCCAGGCTCCACTGCGGGACGACGTTGCGCAGGTAGTACGCCGACATCGCCACGGGCGGAGACAGGAAAGCCGTTTGCAGGTTCACCGCGATCAGGGCGCCGAACCATATCAGCAGCTCGAGCTTGCTCAGGCCGAGCTGAAGTCCTTCGACGACGGGCAGGACGATCGGCATGAAGACCAGCACGATCGCCGGCCATTCGAACGGCCAGCCGAGCAGGAACACCGCGATCATGATGACGATCAGCTTGCCCATGTCGGGTAGCGGGATCCCTGCCAAGGTCTGCGTGATGACCTGTGCCGTCCCGAGCTTGGTGAACACCGCGCCGAAGACGTTGGACGCGACGGCCAGCAGGATCACCACGCCAGCCGTCATCATGGTCATGATGGCGGCATTCTTCAGGGCCGTGAACGTCAGCTTGCGGTAGCAGAGCGCCAGCAAGGTTGCGCCGCTGGCGCCGCAGGCCGCCGCCTCGGTGGGTGTCGCCATGCCCGCCAGGATCGTGCCCAGGGTGAACCCGATCAGCAGCGCAAGCGGCAGCACGCCGACGATGAACTCCTTGATCAGCACAAGGGGGTCCGTGACCCGGTCTTCCTTCGGCACCGGCGGGCCGAGGCTGGGGTTCATGAAGCTGCGGCCGAGAGTATAGATGATGTAGAGACTGGCCAGCAGGAATCCCGGACCGAATGAGGCGGAGTAGAGCAGGTTCACCGGGACGCCCATGGTCGGTCCCATGACCACCAGCATGACCGACGGCGGGATGAGGATGCCCAGCGTCCCGCCGGCAGCGATCGCGCCCGAGGACAGCCGCGCATCGTAGCCGGCCTTGATCATCATGGGCGCAGCCATGATGCCGAGAACGGTCACCGCCGCGCCGACAATGCCCGTCGCCATGGCGAAGATCGTGGCCGTCAGAATCACCGCCAGATAGAGCGCGCCGCGCACCGGAGCGAGCAAATTGCGCAAGGCGCCGAACAGCCGTTCCATCAGCCCCGCCTGCTCCGTCATGAAGCCCATGAAGATGAACAGCGGGACGGCGGGAAACACCTCGTCCTTCATCGTCCCCCAGATCTGGAGGTACGTGAGGTTGAAGGTCAGCTCCAGCCCCAGGCCGATCCAGCCGAAGACCATGGCCAGGAACAGCAGCGTAAACGATATGGGAAAGCCCACGAAGATGACCGTGATCATGCCGAAGAGCATGATCAGGCCGGTGATTTGGTCTCCGGTCATAGCTCGAGCTTCTCCTGATGCACGAGGAACTCGCCGGTTCGGGCGGCCCACAGGCTCTTGAGAAGCTCCGAGATGCCCTGGACGAACAACAGCGCGCAGGCCAGCGGGATGACGCCGCGCAACGGCCAGAGGATCGGTTGCCACGATGTGGTGTTCGACCGCTCGTTGATCGACATCGCATAGAAGAAGTCGTCGATGCTGATGAACACCAGAACGGCCATCGTCGGCAGGAAGAACAGGATATAGCCGGCCGAATCGATCATGCCCTTCGTGCGGTCGGAGAAGCCCTCCCACAACATGTCCGTGCGCACATGCCCGCCCTTCGCCAGGGCATAGGCCGCGCCCAGCATGAACATCGCACCGAAGGATTGGGTGGTGGTGTCGAGCGCCCACTCGGTCGGTTCGCCGAAGCCATAGCGCGAGATCACCTCGTAAGTGTTCGCGCCAATCAGCGGTATGTTGAACAGGCAGAAAAGGTACGCAGTATATTCAGTGAACTTGTCTATCCCCCGTATCGTCGCGAGATAGGCGGGTGATGGCGTTGCCATGTACTCTCCCCCAAAAACTCTCCCCGGAAAACTACGGCGCCGAATCGGAGGCAGAACCCGCAACGCGCTGGCGCGCGGTGCGGGTTTGCCTCTAGTCTTCGCTGTTTACTTCTTGTCGGGCCAGTAGTGGTCGGCCGCAATCGCGTAGGGCGGGAAGTAGACCTTCTTCATCGGCACGGTGACCGACGCCCACTTTTTCTGCGACTCGTAGACTTCCTTGAAGATCGGGTTCTTCGCGGCTTCCTTGGCCGCAACACGATCCCAAGCGGCGAGAAACTCCTTCAGGATTTCCGGCGGCGTGTACATGACGTTGACGCCGTGCTTGGTCTTGAACTCCTCGACCGCCTCGGCGTTCATGCGCTGCCACTTCGCCCAGTGCCAGAAGAGGGTTTCCCAGGCGACGGTCTTGATCAATTCCTGGTCGGCCGGAGTGAAGGTGTTCCACACATCGAGGTTGATCATCAGCTCGCCGATCGAGACCGGCTCGTGCAGCGACGGCGCATAGTGCCACTTCCAGATGGTATGGAAGCCGAACTTCAGGTCGTCGATGCCGCCGACCCATTCGGCACAATCGATCACGCCGCGCTCGGCCGCCGGCATGATTTCGCCGCCCGGCATGTTGACCGTGCGCATCCCCATCTCGTTGAAAACTTCCTGGGCAATGCCCGTCTCGCGGCAGCGCATGCCCTTGAAGTCCTGCACGTTATCGATCTTGCGCTTGAACCAGCCCAGCGCCTGTGGGCTCTGGGTGTGCATCGGAATCGAGATGACGTTCATCTTCATGGTTTCGCGGTAGAACTTCTGCATCATGTCGAAGCCGCCGCCGTGCCACATCCAGCTCATGAAATCGATGAGGTCCATCCCGTGTGGCCCGCCCGGACCGCCGGTGAATAGAATCGCGGTCTTGTTGCGACCGACCCAGTATCCGGGCCAGCTGTGAGCGCCGTCGATGACCTTCTTGTGGGTGGCGTCGAGCACCTCGAACGGCGGCACGATCTGGCCGCCCGGCAGGGCCTCCATCTTGATTCGACCGCCGGTGACCACTTCCAGCCGCTTGCCGAAGGCCTGCATCTGGTCGAAAGCCTGGGACGATGCCGGCCAGCTGGTCTGGATCTTAAGTACGCGCGGTTGCGCGGGCGCTTGTGCCTGCAGTGGCAACGCTATCATGGCCGACACGGCCAGCGCCCCAAGCCCCAATAGGAACCTTCTCATCAAACTGCCTCCTCGTAAGCGTTTATCCTCCCCAATTTACGCAGCCCCGAATGTGATTCGGGGTTACCACGCTGATTACGCAACGCTGCAGGGTCGACTGGTTGACCCGGCGGGCCGCATCGCTGCGACCCCGACCGATTGGCGATGTTGTAGACCGCCATCTTGCTGACTCGCTCTGAGTTCTATCGCGGATTGCCGTGCACGGAAAGCCGTCTTCGATTGCCCGACGGCCGTCGAACCGAAGACAAGGCATTCGGCAGCGACGCGAGTGCAGTCCCCGGAGGCTCTCTGGCCATCGACTCGAACCACTTCGAGTTTGTCGCCGCCGGCTCCACCGCTTCGCAGCTTGGCCTCGTGTTAAGGTCTGCCGGGGGAGTTCCTGGAGGAGATCGCAACATGACCCGCAACGACGTCCTGGTCGAACGCAACGGCCCGGTCACCACCGTGATCATCAACCGGCCCGAGGCGCGCAACGCCTGCCGCGTCGAAACGGTGAAGGCGCTGCATGACGCGTTCAGGGCGTTCGAGGTCGACGATGCGGCGCGGGTGGCCGTGCTCACCGGCGCGGGTGGCAGCTTCTGCGCCGGAGCCGACCTCAAGGAGCTGGCGAGCGGCGCAGCGATCGGCTTCTGCTGGGCCGGCGAGGACAAGGGCGTGACGCGCCGCTCGCTCGCCAAGCCGGTCATCGCCGCCGTCGAAGGACACGCCGTCGCCGCAGGCCTCGCGCTCGCGGTGTGGTGCGATCTTCGCGTTGCCGATGAGACGGCGGTGTTCGGGGTGTTCTGCCGGCGCTACGGCGGGCCGATGCCGAACGGCTGCACGGTGCGCCTGCCGCGCCTGATCGGCCAGAGCCGCGCGCTCGACATGATGCTCACCGGCCGCGCCGTCGATGCCCGCGAGGCCCACGCTATGGGTCTCGCCAACCGTCTGGTGAAGAAGGGCGAGGCGCGCCGCGAAGCCGAGCGGCTGGCGCTCGAATTGGCCAGCCTGCCTCAGGTCGCGATGCTGTCGGATCGCGCGTCGTTGATGGGCCAATGGGACTTTCCCGAGGATGAGGCGATCCGACGCGAGATCGCAGGCAGCGCACCCGCCATGCAGCAGGGGTTCCAATCCGGCGCACAGCGCTTCGTGTCGGGCACCGGCCGGCATGGCGAAGCTGTGGGACGGCCCCATAGTCGGTAAGTCAACCTCTCAATCCCTCCCCGTAATCGCGGGAGGTGCCCCATAGGCGTTAAATTTGGCTGGTCATGCGCTTGGAGCGCGCCACTCCAGTGGCGCATTCTTCGTCGATCGCAAGCCATGAGCGCCACTGGAGTGGCGCGCTCCCGGCGCATTGAAGCTGCCCCCGCTCATGCGGCACCGCACAAGAGAAGCGTCACAGGACCGACACCTGCCGTTCATCTTCGCGGATTAGCGTCGCGGCCTTCATCGAGGGGAGTTCGCGCCATGTTCCTGCGTCGCCGCGGCCTGATCGCCACCACGAGCCTCGCCGCCGCGAGCCTGAGCCTTCCGCGCATCGCCATCGGCCAGGTGGACCAGCGGCCCAGCATCACCATCGCCGTGCAGCAGATCGCCAACAGCGCCTCGCTGGAGCCGCTGCGCGAGCAGTCCAATGTCGGCCAGCGCGTCTTCTCGTTCCTTTTCGAGCCGCTGATCATGCAGAACCTGCTGGGCAAGCTCGAAGCGGTGCCGGGCCTGGCCGAGAGCTGGAAGCGCCTCGACGCGCGCACCGTCGAGTTCACCCTGCGCAAGGGCGTGAAATTCCACAATGGCGACGAGATGACGGCCGACGACGTGGTCTTCACCTTCAGCCGCGAGCGCATGTTCGGGCCGGACTACGACATCGGCTCGAACAAGACCCTGTTCACCTCGGTGCTGATCCGCGATTCTGTCCAGGGCAAAACCCTGCCTCCGGAAGTGCCGGCGGTCGCCAAGCGCCTGTTGCCCGCGTTGGAGAAGGTCGAGGCGATCGACAAGTACACCGTGCGCTTCACCAACCGCACGCCCGACGTCACCCTGGAAGGCCGGCTGGGCCGCATGGGCAGCGACATCGTCTCGCGCCGCACCTTCGACCACGCGAAGAGCTGGATGGAATGGTCGCGCGCGCCGGTTGCGACGGGTCCCTACAAGGTGCGCGAATTCGTGCCCGACCAATCGCTGGTGATGGACGCCCACGACGACTACTGGGGCGGCCGACCGCCATTGAAGAGCGTGCGCATGGTGGTGGTGCCCGAGGTGGCGACCCGCATCAACGGCCTGCTGGCCGGCCAGTTCGACTTCATCTGCGACGTGCCGCCCGACCAGATCCCGGGCATCGAGAAGAACGCCAGGTTCGAGGTACTGGGCAGCACCATCGTCAATCACCGCCTCACGGTGTTCGACAAGAACCATCCGCGGCTCGCCGATCCGCGCATCCGCCGCGCCTTCACCCATGCGATCGACCGCAAGGCGATCGTCGACGCGCTGTGGTCGGGTCGCACGCGCGTGCCGGCCGGCCTGCAATGGGAGTTCTACGGACCGATGTTCGTCGAGAACTGGACGGTGCCGGACTACGATCTCGCCGCGGCCAAGGCGCTCCTGAAGGACGCGGGTTACAAGGGCGAGCCGATCCCCTACCGCCTGCTCAACAACTACTACACCAACCAGGTGGCGACGGCGCAGGTGCTGGTCGAGATGTGGCGTCAGGCCGGGCTCAACGTGCAGATAGAGATGAAGGAGAACTGGCAGCAGATTTTCGAGGGCAACGGGCAGCGCGCCGTGCGCGACTGGTCCAACAGCGCGGGCTACAACGACCCCATCTCCTCGATCGTCGCCCAGCACGGCCCGCAGGGCCAGCAGCAGCAGGTCGGCGAATGGAGCAACGAGGAGATGAACAAGCTCTCCGCTGCCATGGAGGTCGAGACCGACATGGCCAGGCGCAAGGCGATGTTTGCCCGCATGCTCGTGATCTGCGAGCGCGAAGATCCCGCCTACACGGTGCTGCACCAGAACGCCACGTTCACCGCCAAGCGCAAGGACATCCGCTGGAAGGCCTCGCCCTCCTTCGCCATGGAATTCCGCACCGTCAACTTCGCCACCAATTGAGCAGGCGATGACCGTACCTCTGGTCGAGATCGCCGGCCTGACCGTCGATTTCGAGAAGGATGGGCGACTGTCGCGCGCGGTCGACGGCATCGACCTCGCGGTCGCACCGGGCGAGGCTTTGGGCATCGTGGGCGAATCGGGCTCGGGCAAGAGCGTGATGTGGCTGGCCGCGCTGGGGCTCCTGCCCGCCCGAGCCCGCGTCGGCGGCTCGGTGCGCATCGACGGGCAGCAACTTGTCGCGGCATCGCCGCGACTGCTCGAGCAGGTGCGCGGCAAGCGCATCGCCATGATCTTTCAGGACCCGTCGAGCTGCCTCAATCCGGTGCATCGCATCGGCTGGCAGCTTGTCGAGGCACTGAAGCTGCATCGCCGGCTCGACGGGGCAACGGCTCGGGCCGAGGCCCTGCGCCTGCTCGACCAGGTCGGCATCGCCGATGCCCGGCGCCGTCTCGGCGACCATCCGCATCAGCTTTCCGGCGGACTCAACCAGCGCGTCATGATTGCAATGGCACTGGCCGGTCAGCCCGACCTGCTTATCGCGGACGAGCCGACGACGGCGCTCGATGCCACCATCCAGGCGCAGATCCTGGCCCTGCTGGGCGACATCCGCCGCGACACCGGCATGGCCATGGTGCTGATCAGTCACGACCTCGGCGTGGTCGCCGAGAACGTCAGCCGCGTCGCCGTCATGTATGCCGGTCGCCTGGTCGAGGAGGCGCTGGGCAAGGATCTGTTCGGCGGCCCCCGACATCCTTACACGCAAGGCCTGCTGGCGGCCCTTCCCGACCTGACGGGCCCGCGCCGCCAGCTCGCTGCCATCCCCGGCACCGTGCCCGAGCCAGGCAAGGCACCGGCCGGCTGCTCGTTCGCGCCGCGCTGCCCGGTGGCCGAGCCGCGTTGCCAGAGCGACCCACCGGCCAGCCGCCGCGTCGGCCTGCTGCATCGCAGCGCCTGTCATCTGTCGATCGAACCGGGCTTCTCCGCCTGGGCCCTGCCCAGGGCCGCCGAATGAGCGCCTTGCTCGAGGCGACGGACCTTCGCCGTGTCTATCAAGTCCGCACTGGCCGCGGCCCGTTCACCGCCAAGGCATCGTTGCGTGCCGTCGACGGCGTGTCGCTCCGACTCGAGGCCGGCCGCACCCTGGGTCTTGTCGGCGAGTCGGGCTGCGGCAAGTCGACGACGGGCAAGCTCGTGCTGGGCCTGATCCCGCCCACGTCCGGCACCGTGCGCTTCATGGGCGAGGAGATGCCGGCCGCTGGCAGCGCCGACTGGCGCGCGCTGCGGCCGCGCCTGCAGATGGTCTACCAGGATCCGCTGGGCGCGCTCGATCGCCGCCTGCCCGTCGGCATCCAGATCATGGAGCCGGCGACCATCCACGGCACCCGGTCCCCGATCGAGCGGCGCGAGCGCGCGGCCGAGGTCATGACGGCGGTCGGCCTGCAGAGGCACCAGTTCGCCCGCTATCCGCACGAGCTGTCCGGCGGCCAGCGCCAGCGGGTCGTGCTGGCGCGTGCGCTGATGACCGAGCCGGACCTTCTGGTGTGCGACGAGCCGATCTCCGCCCTCGACGTGTCGATCCAGGCGCAGGTCGTGAACCTACTGCTCGACCTGCAGGAGCGGCTCGGTATCGCCTACCTCTTCATCAGCCACGACCTGAAGGTCGTGCGCCAGGTAAGCCACGAGGTGGCCGTCATGTATCTCGGCCGCATCGTCGAGCAGGGCGAGGCGGAGGATCTGTTTGCCCGGCCCTTGCATCCCTATACGCGCGCGCTGGTGTCGGCGATTCCCGTCCTGGGGCCGCGGCGGGAGCGTCTGCTGCTGCAGGGCGATCCGCCGAACCCGGTCGACGTCCCGCCGGGCTGCGCTTTTCATACGCGCTGCCCGTTCGCGACCACGGCCTGCCGAGCCGAATTACCGGCCTTGAGGCCAGTCGTCGGCGGCCGGCAGGTCGCCTGCCATCGCGTCGGCGAACCCGCCCTGCAGGTCGCCGCCTGATGCTGTCGTTCGCCGCCTCGCGCCTGCTGCGCGCTGCGCTCACGATCCTGTTCGTCATGACATTCGCCTTCGTGGTGCTGCGGCTGTCGGGCGATCCCGCCCTGCTCATCATGTCGGTCGATGCGCCCCCCGAGGCGATCAAGGCCTTCCGCCAGGCCTGGGGTCTCGACCAGCCGATCTGGGAGCAGTACCTCGCCTACATCGCCCACGCCTTCACCGGCGACTTCGGCAAGTCAATGCGCGACGGCCGCCCCGCCATCGACCTGGTGATGGAGCGCGTGCCGGCGACGCTCGCCATCACCCTGCCGGCGCTGGCGCTCAAGATCGGACTGGGAATCCCCGCCGGCATCTACGCCGCCCTGCATCGCAATTCGCTGGCCGATCGCCTGACCATGGTGGTGTCGGTGGCGGGCTTCACCATGCCGAGCTTCGTGCTGGCGCTGCTGCTGGTGCTGGTGTTCGCGGTAAATCTGGGCTGGCTGCCGGCGAGCGGCGCCGACTCGCCGATCTACGCAATCCTGCCCATCGTCACCCTCGGCGCCTCGGGTGCCGCGATCATGGCGCGCTTCACGCGCTCGGCCATGCTCGAGGTCCTGGGACAGCCTTACATCCGCGCCGCCTCGGCGAAGGGCGTCCAATGGCGACGCGTCGTCTCCCACCACGCGCTGCCGAACGCCGCCATCCCGACCGTCACCATCATCGGCTTCATGATCGGCAGCCTGGTGGCGGGCGCTGTCGTCGTCGAAAGCGTTTTCGCCTGGCCGGGCGTCGGCCGATTGCTGGTCTCGGCCGTCGCCAACCGCGACCTCGCGGTTGTGCAGTCGATCCTGATGGTGATCGCCGCCTGGATGGTGGCCGCCAACTTCACGGTCGACATGGCCTATGGCTGGCTCGATCCGCGCGTCCGCGGCGCGGCGGCGGGGCACTGAGGCACCATGGCCCTCCGCGATTCCCTGCCCGTTCGCCTGCCAGGTTCTACCCTGGGCGACATTGTGCGCCGCATCGGGCGCCTGCCGTTCGCCATCGGCCTGGCCGCGCTGTGGCTGGTGCTGATGGTCGTGGTCGCCCTGGGCGCCGATTTCCTGATGCCCTATTCCATCACCGCCTTCGACCTCAAGGCGCGGCTCTCGCCGCCCCTCCTGTTCGGCGGCGTCATCTCCCATCCGCTCGGCACCGATGAGCTCGGCAGAGACGTGCTTTCGCGGCTCATCATGTCGATCCGCATCAGCCTGCTGATCGCCCTGTTCGGCACGCTGATCGCCGCCACCCTGGGCACGGCGCTCGGCTTCCTCGCCGCGCATTTCCGCCGCCACGTCGAGACGCTGATCCTGATGGCGATCGACTTCCAGGCCAGCATGCCGTTCATGATCATCGCGCTCTCTGTGCTCGCCTTCTTCGGCAACAGCCTGCCGCTGTTCGTCGCCCTGATGGGCTTCCATTCCTGGGAACGCTATGCCCGGATCACGCGCGGGCTGACGCTGGCGGCCAACGAGCAGGGCTACGCCTCGGCGGTGCGCCAGCTCGGCGCCGGACCCGGTCGCATCTACGGCCTGCACATCCTGCCCAACATCGCCTCGACCCTGATCGTGTCGATGACGCTGACCTTCCCCGAGATCATCCTGCTGGAATCCGGCCTGTCGTTCCTCGGGCTGGGCGTTCAGCCGCCGCTCACATCGCTCGGCAACATGGTCGGCTACGGCCGCGAGTACATCACCCGCGCGCCCTGGATCATGCTTGCGCCGGCCACCGTGATCGTGCTCACGACGCTGTCGATCAGCATCCTGGGTGACTGGCTGCGCGACAAGCTCGATCCGACCCTGCGTTGACGGGGACGATGACGGCCTTCTCGGCGCCTGTGACTTTTCGATCAGCGCTTCCAGTCGCGAGGGTGACTGAAACGAAGATCACTCGCTGCGCTCGTGATGACGATAGGGCTGTCATCCCGAGCGTAGCAAGGGGGACCCTTGCTTTCCCATCGCGCAGCCGAAGTCGGAAGCGCCGAGAAAGTACCGGGCCTCAGGCCGTCTTGGCCTTGAGCTCGTCGAGCTGCGTCCGCGCACCGGCGATCATGCACGACAGGTCGGACGTCAACATCACCATGTCGAAGCCGCGCTTCACCGCGCCGGCGGCGAACGCCGCGCTGGCGCAATGCATGACGCACTTGATGCCGGCGTTGTGCGCCGCCGCCAGGATCTTGTCGCAGGTGGCGAGGTGGAGCGGATCCGGGTTGTCGCCACGCGGCGCCAGGCCCAACGCGAACGAGAGGTCGGCCGGCCCGATATAGACCGCGTCGAGGCCGGGCGTGGCGCAGATGGCATCGAGGTTGGCGAGGCCTTCCTTCGTCTCGATCATGGCCATGACGACGATCTCGTCGTTGGCGTGGGCGACGTAGTCGGCGCCGCCATAGTGCACGGCGCGCACGGGCCCGGACGAACGCATGCCGACGGGCGGATAGCGGCAGGCCGACACGGCCATGGCGGCTTCCGCCGCGGAATTCACCAGCGGCACGATGATGCCGTAGGCGCCGAGATCCAGGGCCTTCATGATGGCCGCCGGCTCGTTCCAGGCGACGCGCACGACCGGGACCGTGTCGGTCTGCGAGATCGCCTGCAACAGCGGCGCGACGTCCTTCATTTCGGCAGTGCCGTGCTGCAGGTCGACGCACAGGGCGTCGAAGCCCTGGCGCGCCATGACCTCTGCGGTGAATCCGTGGGACACGGAGAGCCAGCCCAGCGTTGCGCATTTTCCGGCACGCCACATCTGCTTGATCTTGTTGGGTCGCACGGTCGCTCCTCCGGCCTTACATTCCATCCCATGATCGGGTTGATCGCTATCAAACGCAAACGGCCCTGCGAATCAAGGGCCACCGTCGCAGCAAGGCCGGATCGGCACTGATCACCAGGTTCGGCGACCGCCCGGCAAAATCCTTGCCGCCACGGCACGCCGCCGCCCGCCCGGCTTCTGGAGGGCGCTTGCACCGCAGCGACTGAAATCCCTAGTCTCGCGATCTGAAATTTCGGGGGAGATGCACCATGCGTTACACGATCCTGACCCTGGCGCTCGTGGCCCTGCTCGCGACCACGGGAGCAACCACGATCGCCGTTCCCGATGCCTGTGCCCAGGCCACCTGCCGCAGCAAGTGCACCGACGACGAGCAGGCTTGCCTGAAGCGCACCGGCAACAAGAGCCAGTGCGGCGGCCGTGCCCAGGACTGCCTCGCCAAGTGCAAGTGAGCGGCCTCGATTGGCCGTGCCCCTCGGCTCCGAGTGTCGAGCCCACTGCCGGAAGCGCTTGCCCCTTACTCCATGCACCGACTCGAGTGGCCCGAGCTACCGGCGAGGTAACTATTGCCTGGGGCTGGAGGTCGCGTACGTCGGCGTGCACCTGGTAGTGAAGACCTGAGCGCAAATACTCCACCACGACCTGCCGGAAATGCTGCCTCGCCGCATCTTGCACGATCGCCGTGCCGAACCCTCGACGGGTCGGTGGTGTCACCGCCGGTCCACCACTTTCCCGCCAGGAGAAGACGAAGCCGTCGCCCTGCAGGCTGCCGGTCACGACGATGTTGCCCCCTGGGCTGGACAAGGCGCCGTGCTTCAGCGCGTTCGTCCGCAGCTCATGGATGATGAGGGCAAACTGCTCGGCCATTCGCGGACTGATCAAGACATCGTCCCCCTCGTACCTGACCCGGCCCGGCAGCGCAGCCATCTGAATGGAGACCAGCTTCGCCAGCGAGAGATTCTGGGAGGATGCGGAGAAGAGATTGTAGGTTTGTGCCAACGATTGCACACGACCGGTAAGGTCCTGGACAAGCTCCTTGCCCTCACCCGCCCTGTCACGTGCCGTCATCACAATCAGGGCGTGAAAGACAGAGAACAGGTTTCTGGTGCGGTGCTCGAGCTCCCTGATAAGGAGACGCTGGCCTTGCTCGACGCGCTTGCGCTCGCTGATGTCCAATACCGTCGCAAGCACCGCCTGCCTGCCATCCTGCTCGATTGGATTGAGCCCGATCTCGACCGGGACCTCGCCTCCATCCTTGCGCTGGCCATTGAGGTCGCGACCTGCCCCCATTGCGCGGGCTTCTGGATTTTGCTGGTACACGAGCCGCAGCCTGCGATGGCCGTCCTGATGCGACCGGGGGACCAGCAGCTCGACAGGCTTGCCGGCCAATTCTTCGGGCTTGTAGCCGAACGTCTTTGCAATGCTCGCATTGGCGAGCATGATCGTTCCCGCCTCGTCGACCAGCAGGAAGCCGCTCGGAGCCGCATCGAGCAGGAGCCGTATGTTGCGCTGCTGGACGACGAGCCGCTCCACCAGTCCGTTGAGCACAACAGCGATAGCGACGTTCACCGCACTGATGAACAGGAACAACAGGAGTTGAATCGCTTCCTGCGTCCCAAGAGAAAAGACAGAGTCGGAAGGAAAGAAGAAGTGCCAAGCCGCAACTGTCGACAGCATCGTCGCCACGATGCCGGGGCCCAGCCCACCAAGAAGCGCGGCAACGATGATCGCGGGGTAGAAGGTGATGAAGGGAACTCTTGGTCCCACGTAGTGCGCGACCAGCCAGCGCATCAACAGGGCAACGGCCACCAGGCCGAGCGCGATGCCGTATGCTGCCCACCATTTCCGCCGGATCGCGAGAAGGGGCTCAAGCCATGGGTACAGCCTGAAGCCAAGAGAGTACGGCATTGCCCCTGCCCGTCCCCATTTCACAGTATCTTTATGGTAATAATATAACGAGCTTGGGGATGTTTTGATATGCAGAGAAAGCGCAAGGTTTTCACTGTCCGGGGTCCGTACGTTAGCGGACGTTCTTGCCTGAAAACGTGAAAATGCTGAGACAGTGGCCTCTCGAGGCCATCCTACCGCCGCGTTCGCCGCGCGCTGGTCATCCTTCGAGGGATTTTAAATAGGCGATCAGGTCGCCGACCTCGCCGACCTCCAGTCGAAACTGAGGCATGGCCGGATGCGCAGTCACGATGCCTTCGGCGAGTGCCTCTGCAAGATTCTCCACAGGGTACCGGAGATGGAGGGCGCGGAAGGCCGGTGCTGCCTGCAGGGGGCTTGTAC
>NZ_JBFWZI010000007.1:0-94272 GCF_050185545.1 Reyranella sp.
TGGTGCGCGAGGGCGTGCCGGCGACGGCGATCACGGTGATCGGCCGCGGCGAGCAGGGCCTGCTGGTGCAGACCGGCGACGGCGTGCGCGAGCCGCAGAACCGCCGCGTCGAGATCGTCATCCAGTAGATTGCCGGAAGATTGAACGTGCAAGGGCGGCCCTTCGGGTCGCCCTTGTCGTTTGTGCGTTCGGGCGATCGTGTCGCCTCAAGATGCACTGCGGGCACGCCACTGGCGGCAAGTAAACTCCGCCACGGTGGCGCGATCATCGTCGATCACTAAGAAGACGCGCCACTGGCGTTGACCACCGGCCTGATGGCCGATCCTTGAGGATGAAACGCGTGGCCGGGACGCGCCTCTCCGTGGCGCTCATGTTCTTCTGGACCGCGGGCGTCTCGCCCGCTCTTCTCATGATTCATGAGCGGGCGAGACGCCCGCGGTCCAGCCATGAGCGCCACGGAGTGGCGCGCTCCCGGCGGACCTTGGTTCTTGCTGGTGAACGCCCTCAGCCATGAGCTTCTTGCGAGCAGCCGACATTTCACTGTGTCGGGTGCGCACCGCACGCGCCGAGGGTCTCGCCCGTCATCGGCAAACATCTCGATCGCCGCAGTAACGACGGTGTGATCGCTCCCAAGCCTCCGAAGCAAATCCGGCAGGGCGGGTCGCCAGTATCTGAAGGGCGACCGTCATGACAACGGGCGCCCAACAGAGAGGGAACGACACATAATCGTGAAGAGACTCCTGGCCTGCTCCGCATCGTCGCTGCTGCTTCTCGCGGGCGCTGCCCAGGCGGCCGATGTCGGCGTGCTGATGGCCGACGGCTCGATGGCCATCGTCGACACGGCCGCGAAAAAGGTCATCAAGACGATGAAGGTGACCGGAACCGCCGCGCCGCTCGTCGGGGTCGACGTGCGTCCCGCTGACGGGGTGCTGTACGGCCTGACCGCCGACGGCACGCTCTACACCATTGCCACGGACGGCAAGGCGACGATGAAGTCGAAGCTCGAGACCATGCTGCCGACCGGTGTGATCGCCAGCGTCGATTTCAACCCCGCAGCGGATCGCCTGCGCGTCATCGGCAGCGACGGCACCAGCCTGCGCGTCAATGTCGACGACGGCAAGGTCGTCAAGGACGGAAGCCTCAAGTACGCTGCCACCGATGCCAACAAGGACAAGACGCCCAAGGTCGTGGCCGGCGCCTATACCAATTCGGTCAAGGGCACCAAGGAGACGACGCTGTTCGACATCGATGCCGCCAGCGGCTCGCTCGTGAAGCAGGCGCCGCCCAACGACGGGATCCTCAACACGGTGGGGCCGCTGGGCGCCAGGTTCGACACCATCGCCTTCGACATCTGGTCCGATGGAACCAGGAACGAGGCGTGGGCTCTCATCGACGGCCAGCTGTGGTCGATCGACCTGGCGACGGGCAAAGCCACGGCCGCCGGCAAGATCGACGGTCTCGCCACCGGCGCCAAGGATATCGCCATCCTGCCCAGGATGTAGCTGCCCCGAAGAGGCGCGCGATAACCTGCCGGGCGGACAGGCCCGAGGTCATCGCCCGCCATTCGCGGCGATGCGGCCGCCAGTCAGATCGTACGTCTCGAGGTCGCGGCGCTCCGAGGTGGCGTTCGGACCGGAACTAGCTGTGAAGGCGCTGGTGCTGCCGGACAGGATTGAACTGTCGACCTCTCCCTTACCAAGGGAGTGCTCTACCACTGAGCTACGGCAGCGCGCGGCCGGGGGTATGCCATAGGGGGAGGCGGGGTTCAACCGCTGCCGCTCGCCGAAATCCTTCGCACGCGACGGCTTGCCGCTTGCGGCCTGCTCTGCCTACCCTTTGCCGGATAAGGCAAGGAGCTACGGCATGGACTGGCGCCCGATTTCGGCCGATTCGCACATCACCGAACCCCCCAACTGCTACGTCGACCATATCGACCCGGCATGGCGGGACAAGGCGCCCCACGTCGTCAACAAGGAAGGGCTGGGCGACATCTACGTCGTCGACGGCATGAAGACGCCGGTGCCGATGGGGCTCGTCGCTGCGGCAGGCGTGGCGCCGCAGGATATTCGCCTGGGCGGTGCCAAATTCGAGGATCTGCACCGCAGCGGCTGGGACCCGAGCTGCCGTCTGGCCGACCAGGACAAGGACGGCGTCGGCGCCGAGATCATCTATCCGACTGTCGGCATGATGCTCTGCAACCACCCCGACTTCGACTACAAGAAGGCCTGCTTCGACGCCTACAACCGCTGGCTCCAGTCCTATTGCTCCCACGCCCCGGATCGCCTGATCGGGCTTGGCCAGACTGCCATGCGCAGCGTGGAAGAGGGCATCGCCGACCTCGAGCGCATCAAGGCAATGGGCTTTCGCGGCGTCATGATGCCCGGCAATCCCCGCGACAAGGACTACGACGATCCGATCTACGATCCGTTCTGGGAAGCCGCTGTGGCGCTCGAGATGCCGCTCTCGTTCCATATCCTGACCTCGAGCGGCGACAACACCATGACCAAGCCGCGCGGTCCCAAGATCAACTCCTTCCTGTCGATCATCCGCGGCTGCCAGGACATCATGGGCATGCTGGTGTACAGCGGCGTCTTCGAGCGCCATCCCAAGCTGCGTGTCGTCTGCGTCGAGGCCGATGCCGGCTGGGCGCCGCACTTCATGTACCGCATGGACCACGCCTACAAGCGGCACCGCTACTGGATGAAGGGCAAGGAGCTCGCCCGCCTGCCATCCGAGTATTTCCGCGAACACATCGCGCTCACTTTCCAGGACGACTGGACCGCCTTCCAGTTCGCCGACATGCTCGATCCGAACCAGCTGATGTGGGCCAGCGATTTCCCGCACAGCGATTCGACCTGGCCGTGGAGCCGGGACGTGATCGCCGAGCAGACGGCCCATCTCAGCCCGGAGCTGCGCAAGCGCATCCTGCGCGACAACGTGGCCGAGCTCTACAAGCTCGCGGCGTAGGCCGTCGTGCGCTTCAGCCTCTTCATGTACTGCACGGTCGGCCGCCGGGCCGAGCTCGAGGCGGGCATGGCGGGGCGCAAGCCGGAGCTCTATCAGCGCATGCTCGACGAGATCGCCGAGTATGCCCGCTTCGCCGACGACGCCGGTTATTTCGGCTTCGGCCATCCCGAGCACCATCTGCAGATCGAAGGCTTCGAGATCTCCAACGATCCGCGCCTGATGGCGATGTGGCTCGGCCGGCATTCGAAGAAGCTGCGCATCATCACCTGCGGCTTCGTGTCTACGACGCACAATCCGCTGCGCGTGGCCGAGGACATCGCCACCATGGATCACATGCTGGGCGGTCGCTTCGGCGTCGGCCTGGTGCGCGGCTACCAGGCGCGCTGGGTCGAGAACTTCAAGATCCGAGACGAGCTGAACGCGGTCGGGCCGTGGAACAAGGATCAGCCCGCCGACGTCGCCAATCGCGAGTATTTCGGCGAGTTCGTCGACGTCGTGGTGAAGGCGCTGTCGAACGAGACTTTCAGTCATCACGGCAAGTACTGGACGTTCCCGCCCGCCGGCATGGTCAATCCGCACGAGCATCCAGTCTACGTCAAGTACGGCCGGGGCGTGACGCCGGCGATGAAGATCGAGCAGGTCGGAATCGCGCCACGGCCGCTGCAGACGCCGCATCCGCCGCTCTACGGCGGCTTTGCCGCGTCGATGCGCACGGCGCTGTTTTGGGCCAAGTATGGCGGCAAGCCGATCGTGCTTACGGACAATCTGAAGTTCTACGATCAGCTCTGCCGCGGCTACACCGAGGAGGCGGCCAGGCACGGCCGCATGGTGAAGAACGGCCAGCAGGCCGGCTGGGGCGGCATCTTCATCTGCGCGCCGACCGATGCGCAGGCCCAGGAATGGGCCAGGGACATGATGTGGTTCTGGCAAAGCTGGGCGACGCCGTTCGGCCAGGGCGTGCCCGAGCTGCTGGTCGGCTCGCCCGACACGATCGCGCGCCGGCTCGACCAGGTGCAGCAGGTGCTGCCGGATCAGGACGAAGTGATACTGCTGATCCCGCAGGGCCTCCACGAGCGCGACCAGATCCTGACCTCGCTCGAGCTCATGGCCACCAGGGTGATGCCGAAGTTCGGCTGAATGATTCTCCTCCTCGGCTTCGCTGGGGGTGTCCGCGTAGTCGCGGACGGAGGGGTCATGCTCATGTGGACCGCGGGCGTCCCGCCCGCTCATGCTCACAAATCATGAGCGGGCGAGACGCCCGCGGTCCAGAAGAGGCCTACTGCGGCAGCGTGATCGTGACCGACAGGCCGCCAGCGGGGCGGTTGACGGCCTCGATGGAGCCGCCGAGCGCTTCGACCGTGCTGCGGGCGATCCACAGGCCGAGGCCGGCATGGTCGGAAGGCCGCGACGCGATGTTGCGCGGGCGGAAAGAAAAGTTGCGCTCGAAGATTTGTGTGATCAGCGCCCCGTCGACTCCCGGCCCTTCGTCGGCGATGGTCAGCTCGGCCGCGTGCCCGTCGCCGACCAGCAGGACGAAGATCGTGCTGCCGCGCGGCGAGAAGCTCACGGCGTTCTCCAGCACGCTGTGCACCACCGTCTCCAGCATGCCCTGGCCGGCCCGCACGGTGATGGCCGGGGCGAGCTCCATGGTCAGATGGATGCCGTGCTCGTCGAGCATCTCGGCGAGGTCGTCGGTCACGCTCTCGACCAGGCCGGTGAGATCGATGGGCAGGCGTGGCGCGCCGATCAGGTCGGCGGTGCCGATCTCCTGGCGCTGGGCGGCCACCACGAGATCGAACAGGCGGCCGAGGGCGGAGTCGATGACCTCGAGGGCCCGCCGGGCACGCCGGTCGTCTTCCGGCACGGTGCGGCGTACCGGCTCGAGGGCCGAACGGATGGACGCCAGGGGAGTCTTGAAGGAATGGGCCTTTTCCTCCGCCGACTGGCGGATCTGGCGCGATGCCTGCTTGAGGGCGAGCACCAGCCGGTCGAAATCGCGCGCGACGCTCGTCAGCTCGGGCACGACGTTGCGGCGGGCGAAGGCGTCATCGCCGATGCGGCCGGCGCCGATCTCGGCTGCGACGTCGCGAAAACGCCGCAGGCCGAGCCGGATGCCGACGGCGACCAGGATTGCCAGCAAGGCGAGGGCGACATAGATCGCCGCAGCGGCCCGTATCTCCTCGGTCTGCCAGTAAGGCCGGCCGATCGAGGTCCGCAGGAAGTCCTCGGTGCTGTGGGTCGTCGTCAGCACCCAGCATCCGGCGGCACCGCTGATCGGGATGATCGAGGTCAGGAGCTCGACCGCGCCGCTGGCCTGCCGGTAGCGGATCTCGTCGCTCGCCCCGGCCGTGCAGGCGCCCGACAGTCGCCCGAGGATGCCGCGCCGGTTGAGCTCGTCGAGCTCGGCCGACACCCGCTCCGCCTTGATTTGCGGCGCCGACGCCACAAAGTAGAACTGCCCCGCCTGCTGGCCGCCGGCCGGCTGGAACAGCAGCTTGAGCGTCGTCTCATCGCTGCCGTAGCGGGCAAGGTCGGCGTTGAGCGACGCGGCATTGGTGAGATCGAGCTCTCTCAGGGTCGGTGCCAGGACGTCCGCGATGAGGGCGCTGCGGTCCTGGATGGCGCGCGTCACGAGCTCTCGTGTCTGGCGGTCGGCGCTTTCGAACCGGCCATAGAGCACGACCGGGAGTGCAATGAAGATGGCGATCAGGGCGGCAAGCTTCAGCGTCAGCGAGCCGGCCAGCCGGCGGATGGCCCGCCGCCAGCCGGTCGTCGCTGCCGTCCTAGGCCTTGCCCCAGCGGTAGCCGAAGGCCTGATAGTTGTCGATCTCGGCAAACTCGGGGTCGACAGCGCGGAACTTGTTGCGGATTCGCTTGATGCAGGAGCGGACATTCGTTCGGTAGCCATTCTCGCCGCTCCCGGCAATGAAACCGACGTAGTGCATGCAATCATACACGGAGCGGTAGGTCACGAACCTGCCGACGTTGGCGGCAAGCAGATGCACGATCTTGAACTCCGTCGTCGTCAGATTGAGATCGACGTTATCCCAGAACGCCCGGCTCGTACCGGGCTTCAGCATGAGGCGGCCGCAATGGAAGCTCTCCGCATCGCTCGGGTTGATGTTGCTCTTGGCCGACAGGATCAGCTTGAGCCGGTGGGCAAGGATGGGGACGCCGCGGCCCTTGTCGACGAAGTCGACTGCGCCGCGATCGAGCGCAAGCTTCTCGTAGACCGGTTGCGACCGTCCCGTCAGGAAGACGACGGGAAGGTTGATGCCGTTGCGACGCAGTCGCGGTAGCAGATCGATGCCCGACACGCTCGGCAGGTTCCAGTCGAGCAGGATGATGTCGACGGAGGCGCCGTCCTCGAACGCCGCCAGCAGGGATTCGCCATCGCCGAAGCCCTCGACGTCGAAGCCGTGATCGGTGAGCTCGTTGCCGACGACCTCGCGATAGTCGTCGTCGTCCTCGACAAATGCGAGCCGGATCCTGGCTTCGGGGCTATCGCGCATTTCCGAGGCGGGATTGGAATTGGGCCATGCAGAGCCGCTTTCCTTCATCGCTGTCGACATTGTTCCTCACATCGTACGCAAGTGTGGTGAACTGCTTCGTCTCGACATTGGGATAGAGCTGGATGTCGAGGGTGCATTGGCCGTCGCGGTAGCGCCAACGCTTGCCCGGCGGCCGTTCCTCCTCTGCGCTTGGTGCTCCGAATGCCGCCCGGATCTCGGACTCGCTCTTGCCGGCGAGCGGCAGCGAGCCGATGGGGGCCGGTGCGGGCGCCGGCGAAGCCGGCGGGGCGGCGGTCGCTGTGCGCGAGGGAGACGTCGCGGGCTGGCTGGCCTGCGTGGGAGCCGATTGGGTTGGCGGCATGCTCTTCTTCGGCTGCGAGGCCGCTGGTTTGCTCGAGGTCAGACGTGTGAAGTCGTCCCGCATGTTCCTCGCCACATCGCATCCGGAGAGAAGCAACAGCCCGACGCCGACGCTTCGTTTCATAAGGCTCCTAATCGTCATCCTGCTTGCCCGGCCGGCTCGGAAATGCGTACCGGCGAGTTGTGGCCGGAATTGGGCAGGGGCGCCTTAGTCCACAGCCCCGTGCAGCCGGCCAAGAAGCGACGCCAACGTCCGCGCCTCGGCCTCGGAAAGGTGCCGTCCGACCGCATGCTGTATCGCCGCAGCGTAGGTCGGCCACGTTCGTCGGCGAAGGGCGCGTCCCTGGTGCGTAGTATGCAGCACTTGGCCGCGACCGTCCAATTCGCTCGCCGCCCGCGCCACCAGCCCCGCCGTTTCCATCCGGTCGATCAGGCGCGACAGATTGTACTGGGCGAACAGCATCGCCTTCTGCAGCTCGAAGGGCCGGAGGCCGGCCGGTTCGGCACGCTCGAGCTCGAGCAGAACATCGTACCATTCGAGCGACGGCAGCCCGGCCTTCTTCAGGCGGTCCTGCACGTCGGCCAGGGCAGCGCGGTGGGCGCGCTCGAGGCGGGTCCAGGCGCGGACAACGGCGTCGGAAGGCGGGCTGGGCATCGTGCCATCATAGGGATCGATGTATTTGCATCAACCTTGATCGGCTTGCCGGTCCGGCCTATATGGATGCAATTGCATCTAACTGGAGACCGCCGTGCTGACCCTCGTTTCATTCGACCTCTGTCCCTACGTGCAGCGCGCCGCGATAGCGCTGGCGGAGAAGGGCGTGCCGTTCGAACGGCGCACCGTTGACCTCGCCGACAAGCCCGACTGGTTCAAGGCGATGTCGCCGCTCGGCAAGGTACCGCTGCTGCAGGTCGATGGCGAGGTGCTGTTCGAGAGCGCCGTGATCGTCGAATACCTGGACGAGACCCGCGGCGCGCCGCTGCATCCCGCCGATCCTCTCGATCGGGCACGTCATCGCGGCTGGATGGAATTCGGCTCGTCGATCCTGGGCGACATCTGGGCGATCGAGACCACGGCCGATGCGGCCGCATTCGAGGCCAGGCGTCGGACCTTGCGCGAGAAGTTTGCCCGCCTGGAAGGCGAGCTGGGGGGCGGTCCGTGGTTCGCCGGCGCGCGCTTCGCCCTTGTCGACGCGGTGTTCGCTCCGGTGTTCCGCTACTTCGACGTGTTCGACCGGATCGTCGATCTCGGCACCTTCGACGGGTTGCCCAAAGTCCAGGCGTGGCGCTGCGCGCTCGCCAACCGGCCGTCCGTGCGCAACGCCGTCGTCGCCGACTACGATGCCCGCCTCGAGGCCTTCCTGCGCCGCCAGAGCTCGCACCTGGCGACGTTGATGAATTGATTCGCTTCAACCCTGATCGAGGAAGCTTCGCAGCATGCGCGAGCGGCTCGGGTGCTTCAGCTTGCGCAGTGCCTTGGCCTCGATTTGGCGGATGCGCTCGCGCGTCACCGAGAATTGCTGGCCGACCTCCTCGAGCGTGTGGTCGGTGTTCATGCCGATGCCGAAGCGCATGCGCAGGACGCGTTCCTCGCGCGGCGTCAGGGTCGCCAGCACGCGGGTCGTGCTCTCGCGCAGATTGCCCTGGATCGCCGCCTCGAGCGGGATGACTGCGTTCTTGTCCTCGATGAAGTCCCCGAGATGGCTGTCCTCCTCGTCGCCGATCGGCGTCTCGAGGCTGATCGGCTCCTTGGCGATCTTCAGGACCTTGCGCACCTTCTCGAGCGGCATGCCGAGCTTCTCGGCGAGTTCCTCGGGCTGCGGCTCGCGGCCGATCTCGTGCAGCATCTGGCGGCTGGTGCGGACCAGTTTGTTGATGGTCTCGATCATGTGCACGGGGATGCGGATGGTGCGCGCCTGGTCGGCGATCGAGCGGGTGATCGCTTGCCGGATCCACCATGTCGCGTAGGTCGAGAACTTGTAGCCGCGGCGGTACTCGAACTTGTCGACCGCCTTCATCAGGCCGATGTTGCCTTCCTGGATAAGGTCGAGGAACTGCAGGCCGCGGTTGGTGTACTTCTTGGCGATGGAGATCACGAGGCGCAGGTTGGCCTCGATCATCTCCTTCTTCGCGCGCATCATCTCGCGCTCGCCGTCCTGCACGGTCTTGCACATGCGGCGGAACTCGAAGATCGGCGCGCCGGCGGAGTCGGAGATCACCTTGATCTCGGCGCGGATCTTCTCGATGTCGGCCGGGCGCTTCTTGGCGAAATCCTTCCAGCCGCGACCCGACAGCTTGCCGACCTTGTCGAGCCAGTTGGGGTCGATCTCGTGGGTCAGGTAGTTGTCGAGGAACTCCTGGCGCGGGATGCGATAAGCCTCGGCAAGCCGCATCAGCTTGCCTTCCATCATCATCAGCTTGCGGTTCAGGTCGTATAGCGACAGCTTCAGCTGCTCGATGCGGTTGGCGTTGATGTGCACCGTGCGCACCAGTTCGACGATCTTCTTGCGGTGCCGCTCGTAGCTCTTCTCGAATTCGGCGCTGGGCTTCTGGCCGCGGCTCAGGGTCGACAGGCGCCGATTTTGCACCTTCGACATCTCGGCATAGACCTTGGCGATGCGGGTGAGCGTGCGCAGCACCTCGGGCTTGAGCTTCTCCTCGAGCGCCGACAGCGACAGCGCGTTCTCGTCGTCCTCCTCGCCGCCTTCCGTCGTGACGCCGCCTTCGGTGGCCTCGCCGTTCGCGGCTGGCGGCGTCGGCGGACGCACGAGCTTCGGCACCGCCGGGCGAGGCATCGGCACTGCCGCGGCAGCGGCGGCGGCCGCAGGCACGGCGGCGCCCTTGCCTTCGCCGGGCGCGCCGCCCTGGGTCGCTTCGAGGTCGATCACGTCACGCAGCAGCATGCGGCCTTCGTTGATCGCGTCGCGCCAGGTCAGCAGCGCCGTGATCGTCATCGGGCTCTCGCAGATGCCGCCGATCATTCTGTCCTGGCCGGCTTCGATGCGCTTGGCGATCTCGATCTCGCCTTCGCGGCTCAGCAGCTCGACGCTGCCCATCTCGCGCAGATACATGCGCACGGGGTCGTCGGTGCGGCCGAGCTCTTCATCCTCGCCCGTCGCCTCTGCCGCGACTACCGCCGTCTTGGCCGGCTCGGCCGGGTTGGCGGAAAGGGTGTCCTCCTGCTCCTCGGCCTCCACGACATTGACGCCGGCCTCCGACAGCATCGCCATCGTGTCCTCGATCTGCTCGGACGACACTTCGTCGGGCGGCAGGGCGGCGTTCAGCTCGTCATAGGTGATATAGCCGCGCTCCTTGCCCTTCTGGACAAGCTTCTTCAGCTCGGCCCCCAGGGTGTCTAGCAGGGGGGCGTCTGGCCCCTCTTCGCGGGTATCGGTGGCTTCTGGCTGGACAACAGTTGCTGTCTTGGTCGCCATTCGTGATCCTTGGGTGCACAAATAGACAGAGCGGCCGGTTCTGGCCGCGGAATTAGCTGCAAGAAGAGGAGGCGGAGAGGGCGGCCCCGCAAATCTACCCTTCTACTATATGGGAGCAAAGTTCAAGCGGCGGTAGAGGTTCCCTGCTCAAATCGTATCCGGTGTGGCTATGCCGTCTCGGAGTCCCCTGGTATCCGGCGCATCCGGTCCAGGATCTCCCGGAGTCGATGCAAATTCTCCTCGCTCAGATCCTCGGCCAGAGCCTGCTCGGCCTGCTTTAGCTCGCTCGGTTCGATGGCCAATCGGCCGAGATGCCGGGCAGCCCGGCGCCACTGGGCGACCCAATCGTCCGGCCCGGTCTGGGCCTGGCCGGATTGGCCCCCGCCGGACTGGGCCCCGCCGGACTGGGCCTCGCGAAAGATGCCGCGCGCCTTGTCCCGGGCGTTGGCCGCAATTCGTCCCAGCCCGAGGCGCTCCAGATGCGCTTCGAGCAGGCCAACTTCAAGAAGCGGATCCGCGTCGACGTCGCCAGCCAGCGATTCTGCCGCAGCCGGATCGATCCCGGAGGGGGCCAGTGCGAGCGCATCCAGCAGCCCCTGGCGCAGCCGCGCCAGCTCGGCATTGGCGATCGGCAGCTCAGCCAGCTCCTCGGCCAGGATGTGCAGCAGGAATGGGCGCTCGAGCAGCGCGCCAAGCAGGATGCGCTGCTGGCGTGATTCGTCGAGATCGACGCTGGCCCGGCGGGCCGCCGCGCCGGCGGCAAAGGGTGCCTGATCGTGCTCGAACCGCCGATCCGGGCGCCGGTCGCCACGGCGTCCGGCCTGATAAACGGCCGGCCGCCACAGGCTGGCAAAGCGCTCCTTCATGTCGGACTTGTAGTAATTGCGCACGACGGGATCGGCGATTTCCGCCACCCGCCGCTCGACCGCCCGCTGGATGCTGGCCCTCCGTTCCGGGGTGTCGGCGGCCCGGCCGTCGGTTTCGAGGTCCCAGATCACGTCGGCGAGGGGGCGTGCCAGGGAAAGAGCCCGCCGCATCGCGTCGACGCCGCGAACCCGGATCAGGCTGTCGGGGTCCTCGCCGGCCGGCAGGGCAAGGAAGCGCAGGCTCTTGCCGTCGCGCAGCAGGGGGAGGGCGCGCTCAGCCGCCCGCCCGGCGGCGCGCCGTCCGGCATTGTCGCCGTCGAAGCAGAGATAGGGCTCGTCGGCGAGCTTCCAAAGCTCGCCAAGCTGACCCTCCGTCAGCGCGGTTCCCAGCGGGGCGACCGCCCCGGTGAAGCCGGCGCCATGAAGGGCAATCACGTCCATGTAGCCCTCGGCCACGATCACCGGTCCGTCCTTGGCCGCGGCGAGGCGGGCGCGGTCGAGGCAATAGAGATTGGCGCCCTTGTGGAACAGGGGTGTCTCGGGGGAGTTGAGGTACTTGGGCTCGCCGGGCCCCATGACCCGGCCGCCGAAGGCGATGATCCGGCCGCGGCGGTCGGCGATCGGGAACATCACGCGGCCGCGGAAGCGGTCATAGGCGGGCCGGCCGTCGTCGGGCTGAATGGCGAGGCCGGCCTCGAGCAGCTTGTCGAGGGGAACACCCTCGCGCTGCAGGACACCTGTCAGGCCATCCCGCGCATCGGGGGCGAAGCCCAGGCGAAAATCGTCGATCGTTGCGTCGTCGAGGCCGCGTCCGCGCAGATAGTCCAGGCCCTGCCGGCCGACCGGCAGGCGGAGCTGCTTCTGGAACAAGCGCGCCGCCTGCTCGACGACGTCGTGCAGGGTGGCAACCCGCTCGGCCCGTTCGCGCTCCGCAGGCGTCGCCCTGGGCACCGCCAATCCGACCTCGCGCGCGAGCTTCTCGACCGCCTCCGGGAAGGAGAGATTCTCCGTCTTCATGACGAAGCCCACTGCATCGCCATGCTCGCCGCAGCCGAAGCAGTGAAAGAAGGCCTTCCGGTCGTTGACCGTGAAGGAGGGGGTCTTCTCGTTATGGAACGGGCACAAGCCGAGATACTCGGCCCCCGACTTGCGCTTCAGCACGACCTTGCGGCCGACGATCTCGGACAAGGTGAGCCGCGAGCGCAGCTCGTCGAGGAAGCCCGGGGGAAAGGCCATACGCCAAGGATGGGCCCCAACATCCCGCAGCGCCACGAGAAAGGCGAAGAATTGCGGGGGAAACTTGAATGGCGTCGCTGGAGCGCCGGTCATCGGCGCTCATGTTCTTCCCGGACCGCGGGCGTCCCGCCCGCTCATGGCGTCCGAACGAGTAGGACGCCCGCGGGCCCCTATGCCTGAATTAGCCCGCTCGCAGCATCATGAGCGGGCGGGACGCCCGCGGTCCGGGAAGACGATGAATCGCCTCAGCCCGCCAGGACCTTCCTTACCGTCGCCGATGCCTTGGCGAAGTCCATCTGGCCGGCATACTTGGCCTTCAGGGCCGCCATGACGCCGCCCATGTCCTTGATCGTCTTGGCGCCGGCGGCGGCGATGGCGTCGCGCACCGCCGTCTCCATGGCGGCCTCGTCCATCTGCCGGGGCAGGAAGCGCTCGATCACGGCGATCTCGGCCTTCTCCTTCTCGGCCAGTTCCGGTCGATTGCCCTTCTCGTAGAGGACGACCGATTCGTTGCGCTGCTTGATCATGCCCTGCAGCATCGACAGGATCCGGTCGTCGGGGACGCCCTCCCGGCTGGCCTCCGTGCGGGCGGCGATGTCGACCTCCTTGAGCTTGGCCAGAATCAGCCGGATGGCGCCTACGGACGCCATATCGCGGGCGCGCATCGCCTCTTTCAGCGCATCGTTCAGTTTGTCGCGCAGCATGGTCATTGCCTCGGTGGAATGCGGGGCGGAAACTAATCCCAGGCCAAGGTGTTGGCAAAGCTCCCGCGCCGAGGTGTTGGCAAGGCCAATAAGCTCTTGAAAACGCTGGTCAATTGGCTGTCGACATTACCTTGACCCTGTGCGACTGCTTGGTTACAAACCGCGCGGCCTGCCGGTCGCCCGCCCGGGCGCAGCCGGGCTGGGCCGCACGAACGGACAAGCTCATCATGACTTCCCCTTCTACCGCCGGCGCGACTGACGCCGCGCCGCGTTGGGCCACGGCCGCCCTTGTGCTGGCCGACGGTGCGGTATTCTGGGGCAAGGGTGTCGGTGCAGGCCGCCATGCCGTGGGTGAGGTGTGCTTCAACACGTCGATGACCGGCTACCAGGAGATCATCACCGATCCCTCCTACGCCGGCCAGATCATCACCTTCACCTTCCCGCATATCGGTAACGTCGGCACCAATCTCGAAGATATCGAAAGCATCACGCCGGCGGCGCGCGGTGTCGTGCTGCGTGGCGACATCACCGGTCCCGCCAACTGGCGTGCCGTGAAGCCGCTCGACGATTGGCTGAAGAGCCACGACCTGCCGGGTGTCTGCGGCGTCGACACGCGTGCCATCACGCGGCGCATCCGCGATGGCGGTGCGCCGAACGGCGTGGTCGTTCATGCACCGGACGGCAAGTTCGATATCCCGGAGATGCGCCGCATCGCCGAGGAATGGCCCGGGCTGGACGGCATGGACCTCGCAATCGAGGTAACGACCAAGCAGACCTACGCCTGGGACGAGACCAGATGGGCGCTTGGCAAGGGCTACGGCAAGCTCGACAAGGCGCGCTATCACGTCGTCGCCATCGACTACGGTGCCAAGCGCAACATCCTGCGCTGCCTCGCCAACACCGGCTGCCGGGTCACCGTGGTTCCCGCGACCGCCACGGCCGACGACATCCTGCGCCATCAGCCCGACGGCGTATTCCTGTCGAATGGGCCAGGCGATCCGGCGGCGACGACGGGCTACACCGTTCCCGCTATCCAGGGCGTGCTCGACAAGGGCGTGCCGTTGTTCGGCATCTGCCTCGGTCACCAGATCCTGGCCCTGACGCTCGGCGGCAAGACGCGCAAGATGGAGCGCGGCCATCGCGGCGCCAACCAGCCGGTCAAGGACCTGACCACCGGCAAGGTCGAGATCACGTCACAGAATCACGGCTTCTGCGTCGTGCCGGAATCGCTGCCCGAGACCGTCGAGGTGACTCATATCTCGCTGTTCGACGGCACCAACGAAGGCCTGCGCTGCACCGATAAACCGGCCTTTTCCGTCCAGTACCATCCCGAGGCGTCGCCCGGCCCGACCGACAGCCACTATCTCTTCGACCGCTTCGTCGAGATGATCGAGAAGAGCAAGGGCAGGTAGGACGGGGGCATGCCCAAGCGCACAGATATCAAGAGCATCCTGGTCATCGGCGCCGGCCCGATCGTGATCGGCCAGGCCTGCGAGTTCGACTATTCCGGTGTCCAGGCCTGCAAGGCGCTGAAGGACGAGGGTTACCGGGTCATCCTGGTGAACTCCAACCCGGCGACGATCATGACCGATCCCGGTCTGGCCGATGCGACCTATGTCGAGCCGATCACGCCCGACATGGTGGCGCGCATCATCGAGAAGGAGAGGCCGGACGCCATCCTGCCGACCATGGGCGGCCAGACGGCGCTCAACACGGCGATGGCGCTGCACCGCGATGGCCGCCTGGCGAAGCTCGGAGTCGAGCTGATCGGCGCCAATGCCGCGGCGATCGACAAGGCCGAGGACCGCCTGCTGTTCCGCGAGGCCATGGTCAAGATCGGGCTGGAATGCCCGAAGAGCGAGGTCGTGCATAACCGCGAGGAGGCGGTGAGCGCGCTCGACCGGGTCGGCCTGCCGGCGATCATCCGGCCGTCGTTCACGCTCGGCGGCACGGGCGGCGGCATCGCCTACAATCGCGACGAGTTCTTCGAGATCGTCCAGGGCGGCATCGACGCCTCGCCGGTCGGCGAGGTGCTGGTCGAGGAATCGGTGCTCGGCTGGAAAGAGTACGAGATGGAGGTCGTGCGCGACCGCCGCGACAACTGCATCATCATCTGCTCGATCGAGAATGTCGATCCGATGGGCATCCACACCGGCGATTCGATCACCGTCGCGCCGGCGCTGACGCTCACCGACAAGGAATACCAGATCATGCGCGACGCCTCGATCGCGTGCCTGCGCGAGATCGGCGTCGATACCGGCGGTTCGAACGTGCAGTTCGCCGTCGACCCGGCGAGCGGCCGCATGGTGGTGATCGAGATGAACCCGCGCGTGTCGCGCTCCTCGGCCCTGGCCTCCAAGGCGACCGGCTTTCCGATCGCCAAGGTCGCGGCGCGGCTCGCCGTCGGCTACACGCTGGACGAGCTGTTGAACGACATCACCGGCACCACGCCGGCTTCGTTCGAGCCGACGATCGACTACGTCGTCACCAAGATGCCGCGCTTCGCCTTCGAGAAGTTCCCCGGCGCGGAAGCCCTGCTCACCACCTCGATGAAGAGCGTCGGCGAGGCGATGTCGATCGGCCGGACCTTCCAGGAGTCCCTGCAGAAGGCGCTGCGCTCGATGGAGACTGGCCTGACCGGCCTCAACGAGATCGAGATCAAGGGTGCCCCCGACAAGTCGGCGATCGTCGGCGCGCTGTCCACGCCGACGCCGGACCGCGTGCTGGTGATCGCCCAGGCCTTCCGCTTCGGCCTGTCGGCGGAGGAGATCGCGCACGCCTCGAAGTTCGAGCCGTGGTTCCTGCGTCAGATCGAGGAGCTGGTGAAGGCCGAGGCCGTCATCCGCGAGCATGGCCTGCCCGATGACGCCAAGGCCCTGATCGACCTCAAGAAGAAGGGCTTCTCCGACGATCGGCTGGCCGAGCTGACGGGCCTGTCGGCGGCCGAGGTTGCCAAGCGGCGGCGTGCGCTGGGCGTGCGGCCGGTATTCAAGCGCATCGACACCTGCGCCGCCGAGTTCGCCTCGCGCACGCCCTATCTCTATTCGGCCTACGAGGGCGACGGGTTGCGCCCGGCCGAGTGCGAGGCCGAGCCGACCGATCGGCGCAAGGTGATCATCCTGGGCGGCGGACCCAACCGCATCGGCCAGGGCATCGAGTTCGACTATTGCTGTGTCCATGCCGTCTACGCGCTGCGCGAGGCGGGCTATGAGACCATCATGGTCAACTGCAATCCGGAGACGGTGTCGACCGACTACGACACGGCCGACCGGCTGTATTTCGAGCCGCTGACGGCCGAGGACGTGATCGAGCTGGTCGAGGTCGAGCGCCGGCGCGGCGAGCTTCTGGGCCTGATCGTGCAGTTCGGCGGCCAGACGCCGCTCAAGCTTGCCAAGCCGCTCGAGGCGGCTGGAATTCCGATTCTCGGCACGTCGCCGGACGCCATCGACCTGGCCGAGGATCGCGAGCGCTTCCAGAAGCTCATCCATCAGCTGAAGCTCAGCCAGCCCGACAACGGCACGGCGACCTCGCAGGACGAGGCGATCGCCGTCGCCGAAAAGATCGGATACCCGGTGGTCATCCGCCCGTCCTATGTCCTGGGCGGCCGGGCGATGCAGATCGTCTACGATCGCGAGGGGCTGGAGCGCTATACCCGCGATGCCGTGAAGGTGTCGGGCGCCAACCCGGTGCTGATCGATTCCTACCTGCGCGATGCCATCGAGGTCGATGTCGATGCGCTGGCCGATGGCGAGCAGAACGTGTTCGTCGCCGGCATCATGGAGCACATCGAGGAAGCCGGCATCCATTCCGGCGACTCGGCGTGCTCGCTGCCACCCTATTCGCTGCCGGCCAAGATCCTGGGCGAGATCGAGCGCCAGACCGAGGCGCTTGCCAAGGCGCTCAAGGTCGTCGGCCTGATGAACGTGCAGTATGCGGTGAAGGACGGGCACGTCTACGTCCTCGAGGTCAATCCGCGGGCCAGCCGGACCGTCCCGTTCGTCGCCAAGGCGACGGGCCAGCCGATCGCCAAGTTCGCCGCCCGGCTGATGGCCGGCGAATCGTTGAAGTCGCTCGCCATCCGCAAGGCGCGCGGCAAGCATATCGCGGTGAAGGAAGCCGTGTTCCCGTTCGCGCGCTTTCCCGGTGTCGACATCATCCTCGGTCCCGAGATGCGCTCGACCGGCGAGGTAATGGGCCTCGATTCGAATTTCGGCCGGGCCTTCGCCAAATCGCAGCTCGGCGCCGGCAGCAAGGTGCCGGTCGACGGCGTGGTCTTCGTGTCGGTCAAGGACTCCGACAAGCAGGCCATGGTGCGTCCGGTGAAACGCTTGGTCGAGCTCGGCTTCCGTGTGATCGCAACCGGCGGCACGGCCGAGTACCTGCGGCGGCATGGCATCGAGGCGCAGCGGGTCAACAAGGTGCTGGAGGGGCGGCCGCACATCGTCGACCAGATGAAGGACGGCCGGGTCCAGCTCGTGTTCAATACCGTCGACGGTGCCGGCGCGTTGACCGACAGCTTCCTGCTGCGGCGAACCGCCCTGATGCACAAGATCGCGTATTATACGACGGTTGCGGGCGCCAAGGCGTCGGTCGAGGGCATCGCCGCGCTCAAGGCCGGGGCACTGGACGTGGCGCCCCTGCAAGCCTACTTCAAGACGGCTTTCTAGCCTCCCATCCCCCAGAGTTCGGCCCACCAGGGGCCTGCGTTGGCCGTTGACGGCGCGCATTTGATTGAGGACGATTATCTGATGGAACGGGTTCCGATGACGGCCGAGGGGCTGAAGGGCCTCGAGGACGAACTGAAGCAGCTGAAGAGTTTCGAGCGCCCGGCGATCATCAAGGCGATCGCAGCTGCGCGCGAGCACGGCGATCTTTCGGAGAATGCCGAATATACCGCTGCGCGCGAGCGCCAGGGCTTCATCGAGGGTCGCATTGCGGAGGTCGAGGACATCATCTCGCGCGCCGATGTGATCGACTTCAGCAAGCTGTCAGGCAAGACCGTCAAGTTCGGCGCCACCGTGAAGCTGGCCGACGAGGACACCGAGGAGAAGGTCAAGTACCAGATCGTCGGTCCCTACGAGGCCGATCTCGCCAAGGGCCGGATCTCGGTGACCTCGCCGATCGGACGGGCGCTGATCGGCAAGTCGGTGGGCGACACCGTCGAGGTCCAGACGCCGCGGGGCGCGCGCTCCTACGAAGTGGTCGGCGTCCAGTTCAAGTAGGTAGCCGCTTCATGCTCTTCCGGACCGCGAGCGTCCTCGCTCGCACATGGTGGAAGAGCGAGCGAGGACGCTCGCGGTCCGGAAGAGCATGAAGGCGCGCTCACGCATTCCCAGCCATGCCATCAGATCAGGGAGATGCAATCGCGGCGGTGCGCCCGCGCCGGACGCCGATCATCCTCATCGTGGCGTACTGAATCAGGAACAGGACGACCTTGCTCGCGATACCCCAGATCGACATCGCGGCCGACCATGCGACCGGATCGAGCGTCAGGGCAAGCACGATATTGAGCACCGCCGAGCCGAACATCAGACCGGACCAGACGAAGCCGTAGATGTAGGCGATGTCTGAAACCGTCTGGACGGCAACCGGCGGCAGATAGCGGTTCATCCAGCCGGGACGCAGCATGTAGGCGCCGACAATGCAGTAGATGACGCTCGGCTTCAGCATGACGAAGCGGGCGTCGCTGGTCAGCAGCGTCGCCACGCCCGAGACGACGACGAGGCCGAGGCTCAGCCACTGCATGGCGTCGATCTTCTGGCGGCGCACCAGCAACCAGCTGATCTGCAGAACACCCAAACCGACGCCGAGGGTGACGGCCAGGATCAGGTCCTTGGTGGCGAGCAGAACGACCAGGAACAGAATTGTCGAAGCCAGATCCGACACCAGCAGCCGGGCCGATCGAAGGAGGTTTGCCATGAAGGCCTCCGCGATTACGGTAACGCCGTGTATCTATTCACAGCGTTTCCCGCAACGGAATTCATGCTCTTCCGGACCGCGAGCATCTCGCTCGCTCAAGTCATATGAGCGAGCGAGACGCTCGCGGTCCGGAAGAGCATTGAGACCTTGGACTACTTCACCACCACCTTGATGAACGTGTCCTTCATGACGATGAGGCCGCGGCGGAAAGTGTAAAGGTCGCAGCCCAGCCATTCCTGGCGCTCGCCTGAGACCAGGGTGGCGGTGCGGTGCCACTCGGTGACGGCGCGGTTGCCGCAGATGAACTCACTCGTGTGCCGCCAGCTCACGTCGCTGCTGGCGGCGAACAGCGGCTCGAAATAGCTGCGGATCGCCGCCTTTCCCTTGAAGCTCTCTCCCCAGTGATGGGGTCCGCGTGCGTTGCGAAACTCGCCGTCGTCGGCGAAGCAGCTCACGATCGCATCGACGTCGCGGAGGGCAAAGGCGCCGGCAATCTCGTGCAGGCGATCCAGCGTGACGTCGGGTGCAAGGCTTCCGTCCATGTGAGGGCTTCTAGTCGATCGAGATCGGAACGCCGGGCAGCTGCTTGGCAGTGCGAAACACCATCATCGACTTTACGTGGCTCACGTTGGGTGCCGAGGTCAGGCGGGTGGTCAGGAACTTCTGATACTCGTCCCAAGTTTCGGCGACGATCTTCAGCAGGAAGTCGGCCTCGCCCGCCAGCATGTGGCATTCGCGAACCTCGTCCCAGGTTGCCATCAGCTCCTCGAACGCCTTGAGGTCCGTCTCGGCCTGGCTGTTCAGGCCGACCAGGGCGAACACTGCCACGCTGTAGCCCAGGGCTTCGGCGCTCAGCTCGGCGTGGTAACCCTTGATGACCGAGGCGCGCTCGAGCGCCCGCACGCGACGCAGGCAGGGCGGTGCCGATATTCCGGCGCGTTCTGCCAGCTCGACATTGGTCATGCGGCCGTTCGATTGCAGATCGTTCAGTATGCGCCGGTCGACACGATCGAGCTTTGCGCGAGCCATTCAGTTTCCTCCTTGAGCCGCGGTCGTATGCCAGAACCATGCCATTTGCGCAATAAAGTTGCGGAGAGAGCGCGGACATCTGTGAACAATTGCGTCGGCACCTTCAGAAGGGTCGTGCACGTCGGCCGAGGTTTGCATATATGTCAAAGATATGCGGTTTATGGGATGCGGATAGGACATGGCGGCAACTCATCGGGGCAAGGTGCTCATTCTGGGGTCGGGACCAGCGGGATACACCGCGGCCATCTACGCGGCGCGTGCAAGCCTGAAGCCCATGCTGGTCCAGGGCATCCAGCCCGGCGGCCAGCTCACCATCACGACCGATGTCGAGAACTATCCGGGCTTCGCCGACGTGATCCAGGGTCCGTGGCTGATGGAGCAGATGCAGAAGCAGGCCGAGCATGTCGGCACAGCGCTGTTCTTCGACACCATCGTCGACGTCGACCTGAACCGCAGGCCATTCGTCTGCCTGGGTGATTCAGGTGATCGCTACGAGGCGGACGCCATGATCATCTCGACGGGCGCCACGGCCAAGTGGCTCGGCCTGCCCAGCGAGGAGGCGTTTCGCGGTGGCGGAGTCTCGGCCTGTGCGACGTGCGACGGATTCTTCTTCCGCGGCAAGGAGGTCGTGGTCGTCGGCGGCGGCAACACTGCGGTCGAGGAAGCCCTCTACCTCACCCATCATGCTTCGAAGGTGACGATCGTCCATCGCCGCGATTCCTTTCGCGCGGAGAAGATCCTGCAGGAGCGGCTGTTCCGCAATCCCAAGGTCACCGTACTGTGGGATCACACGCTGGAGGAGATTGTCGGGGAGACCAGGCCGGCGCCGCTGGTCCAGGGCGTGCGCGTGCGTAACGTCAAGACGGGTGTCTATACCGAGCTGAAAGTCGATGGCGTGTTCATCGCCATTGGCCATTCGCCCAACACCGAGCTGTTCAAGGGCAAGCTCGCCATGGACAGCGAGGGCTATCTGATCACCAAGCCCGACTCGACGGCGACCGATGTCGAAGGCGTCTACGCGGCGGGCGACGTGCAGGACAAAATATTCCGCCAGGCCGTGACGGCGGCCGGGACGGGCTGCATGGCCGCCCTCGAAGCGGAAAAGTGGCTGGCGCGCCAGGAAGCGCGTCTTGCGCAAGCGGCGGAGTAGCCGGCCGCGCACGGGAGGCGAACGTCATGGATTGGGACAAGCTGCGGATCTTCCAGGCCGTGGCCGATGCCGGAAGTTTCACCCACGCCGGAGAGACGCTGAAGCTCAGCCAGTCGGCGATCTCGCGCCAGATCGGCGCCCTCGAGGAGCAGCTCGGCGTCATGCTGTTCCATCGCCACGCGCGCGGCCTGATCCTGACCGAGCAGGGCGAGCTCCTGTACCGCACGGCCCGCGACATGGCCTCCAAGGTGAATACGGCCGAGGCCCTGCTGCGTGCGAACCAGGACAAGCCGGCAGGGCGCCTCAAGGTCACGACCACGGTCGGCTTCGGCTCGACGTGGCTGACGGCGCAGATGCACGACTTCATCACCATGTACCCCGAAATCGACGTCAGCCTGGTGCTGTCGGACAACGAGCTCGATCTCGGGATGCGCGAAGCCGACGTCGCGATCCGCATGGTGATGCCGCGCCAGCCGGGCCTCGTGCAGCGCCACCTGCTCACCGTGCGCAGCCACGTCTATGCCTCGCACGGCTACATCCAGAAGTACGGCAAGCCGTCGACCATCGACGAGCTCGACCGGCATCGCCTGATCATCTTCGGCGAGGATGCCCGCGCGCCTGCGCCGGACGTCAACTGGCTGTTGAAGGAGGGGCACGTCGACCCCTCAGGTCGGGTAGTCGTGCTGCGCGTCAACAATGTGTATGGCATCTTTCGCGCCGTGGAGTCAGGCCTCGGCATCGCCTCGTTGCCCGACTACCTGGCGCGCGAATCGACCAAGATCGAGATGCTGCTGCCCGACTTGAACGTGCGGACGACCGATGTCTACTTCACCTATCCGGAGGAGCTGCGGCACTCGAAGCGAATCGCGGTCTTTCGGGACTTCCTGTTGCGCAAGGTCGCCGAGACGCGCTTTTGACGGCGAGATGTGCGGGATTGCATAGTTGATGAAAGGCATGCAGCGATCGCATGCCAGTGATCGGAAATCGCCCCCTAGCAATAGCGCTGCAGAGGACTAGGTTTAGGTCAGGTTTTCGGAGCGGATGGCTTTGGCCGATCGCGTTCGAAACTCGGGATCCTCATGATCCCACGTCTCCCAGACGTGAAGCCTCCCTGTTTGACTTCGCCGGGCCCTCGGGCCCGGCATTTTTTTGTCAATCATATCAGGGCATTGGAGGTAAGCGCCTTGGCTCGACACGCGGCGGATGGAGCTACTCCAGCGTGCCGCTGTCGAGGAAGCGCTCGATCCTGGACCTGTACGGCGTGATGTCGATCTTGTGCTCGCGCAGCCAATCGGAATCGAAATAGGTCGAGGCATAGCGCTCGCCGCTGTCGCAGATCAGGGTCACCAGCGACCCCTTGCAACGTTCGCGGAGCATGCCCGCTGCGAGGCGGCACAATCCATAGAAGTTCGTGCCCGTCGAGCCGCCGACACGGCGGAACAGCCGTTCCGACAGCACATGTGCCGCGGCGATGGAGGCTGAGTCCGGAACACGCATCATGTGGTCGATCGCGCCGGGAATGAAGGACGGCTCGACCCGCGGCCGGCCGACCCCCTCGATACGCGACGGTGTGGAACATGTAACGGACCTGTCGCCGCTGACATAGGCGTCGTAGAAGGCCGAGTGCTCGACGTCGGCGACGCACAGCCGTGTCGCCAGGTTGCGATAGCGAATGTAGCGCCCGATGGTGGCCGACGTGCCGCCGGTCCCGGCGCTCATGACGATCCAGTCCGGCACCGGATGCACCTCCGCTGCCATCTGGTTGAAGATGCTCTCGGCAATGTTGTTGTTGCCACGCCAGTCGGTCGCCCGCTCGGCATTGGTGAACTGGTCGAGGTAGTGGCCGCCGGTCTCGCGGGCGACCCGCGCCGCGGCCTCGTAGACCTCGCCGGGCGCCTCGACGAAATGACAGCGTCCCCCGAACCGCTCGATGGCTTCGACCTTGGTCCGGCTGGTTGAGCGCGTCATGACGGCGATGAAGGGCAGGCCAAGAAGTTGGGCGAAATAGGCCTCGCTTACTGCTGTCGACCCGGAAGAGGCCTCGACCACGGTCGTGCCGGCGCCGATGTAGCCATTGCAGATGCCGTAGAGGAACAGCGAGTGCGCCAACCTGTGCTTCAGGCTGCCGGTCGGATGAGTCGATTCGTCCTTGAGATAGATCGACAACCCCGCCAGGCCCTTGAAGACGGGTTTGAGCAGATGCGTGTCGGCCGACCGTCGGCGGTCTCCCTGCAGCAGGTCGATCGCTCGATTGGTCCAGCTGCGGTCCTGCGTCGCTGGCATCGAAACCTGTTCAAGGTCCATCGGGGCTTGCTTTGCACTCGTCCATGTCGATCACGCCCATTCCGTCGCTCGTGACTTCACCTGTGTTTGCGGGGTTGTGCAACAGCGTGAGGTCCGGCACCTCCGACCCTTGCTCCGCAAGCGACCGATTCGAGTTGGCACTGCTTTGTCATTTCCGGGCGTCGACGGCCCCGCAATCCAGGCGGCAGGGAGAGCGCGTTCCCGCACTGTCCGCATCGCGGACGGCGAACGCTCTGCCCGGAACGCGCCGCGCACTGGGCATACTCTTCAGGATGTCTGTCTTTTCAACAAGTTATCCGAAAGCAGCCGTTGTGTCGGAGCGGCTCGTTTCGGCAGGCCGTGTGCGCAGACAAGCCGGCGACACTTGGGACGTTCTGCCGCTGGTATGTCGATCGGTGGATCGCCGCCAGCAATTGATGTGGCAGCCCCCTGTTGCCATATGTATCGTTCACCTTAAAGACAAGGTTCGATGTTTTCAGAGGTTCGCCAAGCCATTCTGCCCCTCGCTCTACGCAAGATTACGCGCCGGGGCGATCTGGAGCGCGCGGGTCTCCTGATCGAGTCGCTCGCCAAGCATTGGCGGGACAGCAAGCCGTTCGAGCTCTTGATCGTTTCGCCGCGATGGGATGCCGACCTGCTGCGGACGAGTCTGCCGCGCTTTCCCAATATCGACGTGTCGGTGCGGCCCGAAAGCGACTTCTTCTCGCCGCTCAGCGGCTTCTACCTCATGACCGGCTGGTACCGGCAGCAGATCGTCAAGCTGCGGGTGCCCGCGCTGATGGGCTTCAAAGGCTATCTGACCCTCGACTCCGACGTATGCTGCGTCGGCGATTTCGATGCCATGACCTTCATTCAGGATGGCAGGGGACTGTCGCGCTGGGAGCCCAAGCGCCACCACGAATGGTGGCGCAACGTGACGGACGTGGTCGGCACGACGTACGACGCCAAGGGCCACGGTCTCTCGGTGACGCCGAACCTGCTGCATGCCGATCTCGCCGAGCAGGCACTCGAGCACCTGCGCCACGACACATTGGGAAGTCTGCTGCCTCTCATGTCGTGGAAGGTGCGCCGCCCCGTCGGCGTGCCGTGGACCGAGTATTCGCTCTACACCAGCGTGGCCGAACTGAAAGGCAACCTGTTCGACTATCATGTCGAATGGAACACCTGTTACGCCGCCGACGTGCACCTGTTCTCCGAGCAGTCGTGTGTCTGGGGTGCGGACGATTTCGAGCGCCTGGTCAAGCTGCCCAACGGCAGCGACCCCGGCGGCAAGTTCATCATCGTCCAGAGCCACGCCCGCATCCCCCTGGAGCGCGTGCGCGAATACTGCCTGAGCTTCGCCGGCTGAGGTTCTCCTCTTCCGGACCGCGGGCGACTCGCCCGCTCATGAATCATCATGATTCATGAACGGGCGAGACGCCCGCGGTCCGGAAGAGCATGATTCGATCTCTCAGACCTTGCCGTTGTCCTGTCCGATCTTCGGCGCGACCTCGGTTCCGCCGGCGCGCTCGCCGTCGAAGCTGATGGGCAGGCCGTGGAACAGCGCCGGGCTGCCGGCATAGGGCTGGGCGAACATGCCGAGGGCGGCCACCTGGGCGAGGTCGAGCACCTGCGGCACGGTGTTGAGCGGCCCGTTGGGCACGCCCAGCGCATCGAGTCGCTCGGACCAGTGGGCGCGAGTCTCCCTCTTCATGATGTCGGCGATCATGCCAAGCAGCAGCTCGCGATGCTGCATGCGCTCGACATTGGTCCTGAAGCGCGCCTCGTCCGGCCATTCCGGATGACCCAGCGCCTCGGCGAACTTGCGCCACAGGCGGTCGTTGCCTGGACAGATCATCAGCGGCCCGTCGCTGCACTCGAACGCCTGATAGGGCGTCAACGAGGGATGGCCGGTGCCCTGGCGCGGCGCCATCCTGCCGGTGACCGAGTAGGAGGCGACGTGGTTGGAGGCCCACATCAGCCCGCTCTCGAACAGCGAGGTGTTGACCAGGCTGCCTTGGCCCGTCGAGGCGCGGCGAGTGATGGCCGCGAGCACGCCGATCGCCGTCCACATGCCGGTCGACAGGTCGATGATCGAGACGCCGATGCGCGCTTCCGGCCCCGACGGGTCGCCGTTCAGCGAGATCAGGCCGGCGACGGCCTGGATGATCGGCTCGTAGCCCGGCCGCTCCTTCCACGGGCCGGTATGGCCGAACGCGCCGAGATCGGCGTAGATCAGCCGCGGAAAGCGTTTGGTAAGCGTGGGGCCGTCGATGCCGAACTTGCCCGGAACGTCGGCCCGGAGGTTGTGGACGAACACGTCGGCGGCGCCGATGCGCTCGATCAGCGCTTCGCGCTCGGCCTTGTCGGCAAGATCGCAGGTGATCGATCTCTTGCCGCGGTTGAGGGCGATGAAGCCCAGCGCGTCGCCCTCCAGAAAGGGCGGGCCCCATTTGCGCGCGTCGTCGCCCTCCGGCCGCTCGACCTTGATCACCTCGGCGCCGAGGAACGCGAGAATCTGTCCACAGTAGGGGCCGGCCAGGTTCTGCCCGAACTCGACGACCTTGATGCCCTCCAATGGACGGGAAGAGGGCGGTCGGGTCATCGCAAGTTGCTGCCGAGGATCTCGCGGGCGATGACCATGCGCTGCACCTCGCTCGGTCCCTCGCCGACACGGCGGATGCGCATCTCGCGGTACCAGCGTTCCAGCGGCAGGTCCTTGGTCATGCCCATGCCGCCATGGATCTGCATGGCACGGTCGACGACGCGACCGCCGCCTTCCGAGGCGGTAAGCTTGGCGATCGCCGCCTCGGTGCGGAAGGGCAGGCCGCGCCGCGCCTTCTCGGCGGCTTCCAGGGTGAAGTGGCGGGCGGTGCGGATGTCGATCTCGTTGTCGACCAGCATCCACTGGATGGCTTGGCGGTTGGCCAGCTTCTCGCCGAAGGTCGAGCGCATCTTCGCCCATTCGATCGCCATCTCGTGGGCGGCGATGGCGATGCCGATGCAGCCCGCGGCGTAGGGGATGCGCTGGCGCGTCAGGCGGTCGTTGGCGACGGCGAAGCCCTTGTTGACCTCGCCCAGGATCTGGTGATCGGACACCCAGCAGTCCTTGAACTCGAGCTCGGTGGCGTAGCTCGACGAGCGCAGCGTGTGGACGACGCGGCGTACGTGGAAGCCCGGCGTGTCGGCGTCGACGATGAAGCAGGTGATGCCGCCGCGGCCCTTCGAGGCGTCGGTGCGCGCGAACACGATGCCGTACTGCGCACGATCGGCGCCGGAGATGAAGATCTTGGCGCCGTTCAGCACCCAGCCATTGTCCTTGCGCTCGGCCCGCGTCTGGATCGCCCGCGCCGGATCGCTGCCGCCCGAGGGCTCGGTCAGGCCGAAGAACGGCTTCTTCTCGCCGCGCAGCGTCGGATAGAGATAGCGCTCCTTCTGGTCCTCGTTGGCCTCGAAGATCTGGGCGAGGCCAGCGCCGCCGAACGTGCCGTAGCACGGCACGTACAGGCCGGCGCGATGCTGCGCCATCTCGATCGCCAGCAGCACGCGCGTGACGATGTCGATGTCGGGACCGCCGAACTCCTTGGGAATATCGATGCCGAAGAGGCCCATGGCCTTGGTCTTCTCGACCAGCCGCGCGTGATCCTCGGTTGGCAGCTCGGCCGCGTCCGGGTCGAGCTTGGCCTCGAGCGGGATGATCTCCTCGCGCACGTACCTGCGGACCTGGTCGATCAGCATCTGCTGTTCTGAACTGGGCTCGAAATCCATGGACGCTTCCTCAGGCCGGGCTGAGCCGCCCCAGGGGCGGCGGATTCTTGGCGTTGTCGACGGGCAGGCCGCCGTGATCGGCCTTGTGCACCATCAGGAGCTCGAACCAGCGCGTGCGGTACTGCATGTTCACCTCGACGCGGAACTGGTATCCGTCGCCGCGCTCTTTCAGCTCGCGCTGCAGCTCGCTGCGCAGGCCGAAGGGCGAACGCGCCCCGGCCTGGCCGATGTAGAGGATCGTGCCGTGGGCGTCGGCCACCTGGTAGACGCCGAGCTGGCCGGGCAGGCGGGCGGCCTCCTGCGCCGTCAGCGGCCGCCACGGCTTGTCGAGGCGGAGCCGGATTGCCACGCTACTTGCCCTGGAACCTGGCCGTGCGCTTCTCCAGTCGGGCCTTCATGCCTTCCTGGGCGTCCTGGCTCTGCATCGCCGCCCGGACGAGCGCATCGATGTCGTCGTGCTTGATCGAATCGCGGAACTCGAGCTGGCGCACGGTGAGAGCCTTCATGGCCTTGAGCGACAACGGCGCGTTGGCCGCCAGCCGGTCGATCACCTTCTTCGCCTCGGCTTCGAGAGCATCGGCCGGCACGCAGCGCGCGATCAGGCCGAGCCCGTGCAGCTTGGTCGAGGGCAGGGGATCGCCGAGCAGCAGCATCTCGCGCGTCGTCACCGGGCCCAGCACCTCCATCAGCTTCTTCGCCAGGAACCAGTTGGGCGCGAGGCCGACCTGGGCGAGCGACATGCCGAAGCGCGCCTTGTCGCTGGCGACGACCAGGTCGCAATGCAGCGCCAGCTCGTTGCCGCCGGCGATGGCGTCGCCCTGCACGACGGCGACGACCGGCAATGGGCAGAGCTCGATGGCGCGCAGCATGACCTCGATGCCGCTCGCCTCGCCGGCGCCAGCCGACTTGCTGCGCTCGGCCATGTCGAGGCCGGCGCAGAACACGTTGCCCTTGCCGCGGATCACCACGACGCGGTCGTCGGCCGCGACCGGCGCCTGCAAGGCAGCGATCATCTCTTTCAGCAATTCGCTGTCGAGCGCATTGCGCTTCTCCGGCCGGTTCATCCAGACGGTCTTGATCGGGCCGTCCTTCTCGATGATGACTTTGCTCATGGCGTTCCCCCTTTACGCTATTCGGGCTCGATGCCGGCCGCCTTGATCGCCTTGCCCCACCATTCGGTCTCCGTCTTGACGTAGGCGGCGAAGGCGTCGAGGCCGAGCGGCGAAATTTCCATGCGCCCCTGTGTCATCGCCTTGCCCGTCGCCGGATCCTTGAGCGCCTCGGCGATGGCCTCGTAGAGGGCCTGCTGGATCGGCTTGGGCGTGGCTGCCGGTGCGAACACGGCGAGCCAATAGACCAGCGAGTACCCCGGCACCATCTCGGCGATGGCCGGCAGGTCGGGGGCGACCGTGGTCCGCTTCGTACCGGTGGTTCCGAGCCCACGCACCTTGCCAGCCGCGATCTGGGTCAGCGCCTGCGGCAGGTCGGGAAACATCACCTGGACCTGCCCCGAGACGACGTCGCCCAGCGCCTGCGGGCTTGCCTTGTAGGGCACGCGTTCGATCTTCACGCCAGCCATCTGATTGAACATCTCGGCCGACAGGCGCTGCGAGGCGCTCGCCTCGGCGTAGTTGAGCTTGCCGGGATTCTTCTTGGCGTAGTCGATCAGCTCGGCGACCGTCTTGGCCGGCACTTCGTTGTTGACCACCAGAGCATTGACGCCTGTGACGCAGCGCGCGATCGGCGCGAAATCCTTCGCCGGGTCGTAGCTGAGCTTCTTGAACAGGGCGGGGTTGGCGGCATTGGTCGTGTTGGTGCCCATCAGCAGCGTGTAGCCGTCGGCCGGCGCCGTCGCGACCGCCGAGGCGCCGAGCTGGCCGCTCGCGCCGGGCTTGTCGTCGATGACGACAGGCTGCTTCAGGATCTCCTGCAGCTTGGCGCCGAGGCCGCGCGCCGTCAGATCGGTGGCGCTGCCGGCAGCGAACGGCACGACGATCTTGATCGGCTTGCTCGGGAAAGCCTGGGCGGCGGCCGAAGACGGCCGAATGAACGGCGCCGCCGTCAGACCGGCGATGCCTGCCAGCGTCGCGCGGCGATTGATACTCACCAAAAATCCTCCCTGGGTCGGGTGATCGGCGCCCGTTGTAGCGCGGCCCGGCGCAGGGAGGCAAAGAGGCTACATGAAGAGCTTTTCCGCTTTGCGGTCGGTGTACAGCCCGGCGACGAACTCGGCGTAACCGTTGTAGAGCAGGGTAGGGATGCGCTGGTCGCTGCCCAACGGCTTCTCGGTCGCCTGGCTCCAGCGCGGATGCGGCACCTGCGGGTTCACGTTGGCCCAGAAGCCGTACTCGCTCGACTGCAGCTTCTCCCAGAACGAGACCGGCCGCTTGTCGGTGAAGTCGATGCTGACGATCGACTTCACGTTCTTGAAGCCGTACTTCCAGGGCGCGACGAGACGCAGCGGAGCGCCGTTCTGCTTGTGGATCGGCTTGCCGTAGAGGCCGGTGGCGATGAACGTCAGGTCGTGCATCGCTTCGTCCATCGCCAGGCCCTCGGTATAGGGCCAGGGATAAAGCAGGTCGCGCTGCTCGCGCATGACCGACGGCCTGGAGAGTGTCTTCATCACGACGAACTTGGCGCTGCCGGTAGGCTTGCACAGCTCGACCAGGGAACGCATGGCAAAGCCGCTCCACGGCACGATCATCGACCACGTCTCGACGCAGCGATGGCGATAGACGCGCTCCTCGAGCGGCATCTTGGCCAGCAGGTCGTCGATGCCGATCTCGAACGGCTTCTCGACCATGCCGCCCACCTTGATCGTCCACGGACGAACCTCGAGCTTCTGGGCGTCGCGCCAGATGCTTTTGTCGGTGCCGAATTCGTAGAAGTTGTTGTAGGTGGTGGCGCGCTTCTCGTCGGTCATCGGCGTGGGCACGCCGTACCTGTCGTTGCGCTTTGCCGGATAGAGGCGGGCCGACGGATCCTTGTCCTGGGCCGACGCGACGACGGGCAGGGCGAACGCCGCGGCGCCGAGACCCATGGCGCTCACCAATTCGCGGCGTCTCAGGTATAGCCCTTCCGGGGTCGCCCGATTTTCGCCCAGTTCCCAGCCTCGCCTGCGCCTGATCAGCATCGAAAAAGCTCCTTTGCCTCGACATAGGGCCGAAGGGCAGGGCGCGGCAAATCAACCCTGCTCACTCGGCCGTTACGTCCGGTTCATCGACGGGCCTTCGCCCATGGCCTCGGCGAGGTCGCTGCGCTGGCCCATCATCACCATGGTCTCGGCGACCAGGAACATCGGGCCGATGAAGGCCTGGAAGAGATTGTCGATCAGCGCCGGCCGCTTGCCCTCGTAGAAATGGCCGACGAACTGCAGCACCCAGCCACCGACGAACAGCACGAGGAAGGCCGTCCACACCGCCGGCGGAGACCCGAGCGCCGCGGCCAACGCCTCGGCGGCGTACCAGGCGACCACCATGATCAGGCCCATCACGATGCCGACACCGAGATCGAGCGCCAGCCAGCCCAGCACCGCGAGGAGCGAGACCAGAAGCGAGCCCGTCCATTCCCGCCCGAGGACCTCGAAGCGCCACAGCGACAGCGCCAGCATCAGCGAGAAGACGATGACCGGGATGCCCACGAAGTGGGTCGCCTTGTTGCGCCAATCGCGGTGCACCGCCGCGTAGCTCGCGAGCTGGCGGCGGAAAAGCTCGTTGGCCATTGCAGCCTCCTGATGGAGCAACGCTCCACAGGGTCACTATGATGCAGGCGCGGCGTCAGGAAAAGGCGCCCTCATTTTCCTCCTCAGCGCAGCTGGGGAGGTGTCGCCGTCATACGGCGACGGCGGGGTCGTGAATCATCCTCAAGTGGACCGCGGGCGTCTCGCCCGCTCATGATCAAGAGCATCATGAGCGGGCGAGACGCCCGCGGTCCGGAAGACCATGACCCCTTCGCCTGCCTGCGCGAAGCCGAAGCGGCTTCGCTTCGGCGAAGGCAGGTCCGCGAAGACGCGGACACCTCCCCGGCAGAGCCGGGGAGGAGAGCGGAATCACGCGCTGGTGCCGGTGACCTCCTGGATCTTCGGCCACATCTTCTCCTTCCAGCCGGCGTTGCCGGTGACGGCGAGGATGATCTTGTCGTTCTGGGCCAGGATGAAGCGCGGCGTGGCGTCGGGACGTGACTTGCCTTCGTCACTTGCCAGGAAAGCGGCCATCACCCATTTCGCGTCGGCGGGCCATGACTCTTCCTTTGTGATTAGGGACTGGTTGGCTGGGTAGACGACTTTGTAGTCGAGTTTGTTGATCGCATCGGACTTCAGGAAGACGGGCTCGGACTGGGCGCGCCAGATCTTGCAGCCGCCTCAAAGCTCGTGGCCGACGAACACCAGTGTCGGTTTGCCCGCCTGGGCCAGCGCGACACCAGTCAATGACGATGCGGCGACCGTCGCAAGGCCTCCCATCATCACGGATCGTCTGTTGAACATCTCCGTATGCTCCCGTGGATCCATTCCACGGGCGGAGTATGTCGGCAGGGAGGAGGGCGGTGAAGCTGGAGAGACCAGCCTCACCGCCTTGTGACCATCTATGCGGCCGCGCGTTTCTTGGTCTCCTCGACGATGCGCTCGGCAGTCCGCCCGACCAGCTCCTGCAGATGGTCGAACTCGGTGCGGAAGGTGCCGACGCCCTGGGTCACCGAACGGATCTCGACGATCATGTCGGCGATTTCGGCTTCCGGCATCAGGGCGGTGACCTCGTCCCAGCCGTTCCAGCCCGGCCGGGCGTCGAAGCCCAGGAGCTGGCCGCGCCGGCCGGAGATCAGGCGCTGGATGCGTGGCGTCGCCTCGCTGGGAGCCGAGACCGTGACCTTGAGAATGGGCTCGAGCAGGACTGGCCGGCACTTCGGCATCGCCTCGGTCATGGCGATTCGCGCCGCCATCTTGAACGACATTTCCGAGCTGTCGACGGCGTGGAACTGGCCGTCGAACAGCGTCACCTCGAGATCGACCACCGGCTGGCCCAGCGGGCCTTCCTTGAGGTAGTCGATCAGGCCTTCCTCGACCGCCGGAATGAAGTTGCGCGGCACCACGCCACCCACGATCTTGTCGACGAAGCGGAAGCCCGAGCCGCGCGGCAATGGCTTGACCTCGACCTTGATGTCGGCGAACTGGCCGTGGCCGCCGGTCTGGCGCTTGTAGCGGGCATGCTGCTGGGTGCCGCCCTGGATCGTTTCGCGGTAGGCGACCCGCGGCGTCGTCGTGTCGACCGCGACATTGTAGCGGCCCGCCAGCTTGTCGATTGCCACCTTGAGATGCATCTCGCCCTGACCCTTGATCAGGAGCTCGTGCGTCTCGGCGCGCGGCTCGAAGGAAAGCGACGGGTCCTCCTCGACGATCTTGTGCAAGGCACCAGACATCTTGACTTCGTCATTGCGGTTCTTGGCGACCATGGACAGCGCGAATACCGGAGCTTCGGCAGCCGGAAAATCCTCCGTCGCGGCGATGCCGGCTCCCGACAGGGTCTGGCCGGCGGCCAGGGCATCGACCTTGGCGAGCGCCACGATTTCGCCGGCGCGGGCCGTCGGTATCTTGTCGAGGCGCTGGCCGAACGGGCGCAGCAGGGTGCCGACGCGTTGACCGCCGACGGTCTGACCCTCGTTCAGGCTGCCCGACCAGACGCGGCAGAGCGACAGCTTGCCGGCATGGGCTTGGTGCAGAACCTTGAAGCACTCCACGGCCGGTCCACCGTCCGACGGCAGGAGGCGGCGCTGCGCCGTGACGTCGACAAAGGGCGTATCGTGGCGCAACGCCTTCAGCAGCCGCCGCACGCCGTTCTCGCGATCGCCGGCGCCCAGCAGCACGGGCGCGATCTGATCGGCGCCGAACTCGTCGTGCATGTCGCGGTAGATCAGCGACTTCTCCGGCGCGATATCCTCGATCAGCTGCTCGAGCAGCGTGTCGTCGAATTCCGAAAGCGCCTCGAGCATCTCGCGCCGAGCCTCGGTTTCGCGCGGCAGGATCTCGGCCGGCATCTCGATCAGGTCCGAGGCGCCGCTCGTCTTGTAGCGGTAGGCGCGCTCGCTCACCAGATCGACGTAACCGACCGTCTCGTCGCCGCCGTCGCCCGTCGGGCGCCGGATCGGGACCTGCCGCAGCACGAGCTTGCGCGCCGAAACCGCCTGCAGCGCCGCCAGCATGTCGCGCACGCGGACTTCCGCCGAGTCTATCTTGTTGACGAAGATCACGTGCGGGATGCGGCGATCCTCGATGTATTTCAGCAGCGGCGTCAGCGCCACGAGCCGATCGGGCGCGGGCTCGCAGACCAGCACCGCCGCGTCGCACACTGAGAGCGCCGCAAAAGCGTCATGCTGGAACTCGATCGACCCGGGAGCGTCGAGGAAAGTCCACTGGTCGCCCAGATACTCGACCGAGGCGACATTGATTTCGGTGCCCATGCCGCGCTTGCGCGATTCGGCGGCGCCGTCGCCGATCGAGGTGCCGGCGCGCGTCGAACCGCGCCGGCCGATGGCGCCCGTGGCATAGAGGATGCTTTCGAGGAGGCTGGTCTTGCCCGAGAGATACGGCCCGCACAACGCAACCACGCGGTGCGCGCCGCTGCCTGGTCTGCCTCCGGTGATCGGCTCGGATTTGATATCGTTCATGACAACGTCCTCCTTCGCGCGCGTGTGCCCGCGCCTGAAAGCTCCGGACGGTGGTCGCTACGGAACTGTCGGCCGGAGCGAAGCCTTGTCGCGGAAATCGTTTCATTCCCGTTACGGCGAGTCAATGCGGCGGCGCGCAATTGCTGCGCTGCGGCGGCTATGACCTCCCGTTCGAGGAATTCCAAGGTAACGGCCGGTTTCTTCCGTTGCCCGGATGGGCTCTAGGCCGACTGGCGTCGGACGAACTGTGTCGGAATGAGGTGGCATTGCGTCGACCCTGCGCTGCTCCGACCCGCTCCGAGAAGGGAGCAGACGGTGCGCGTCTGCGCGTCGACGTCGAGGAACACCGCCGTGATCGGCGGCCGCACGAAGCCACCGAGGCCCAGCCCGCCGAAGCCGATGAAGGCGATGTCGGCCGGGATCGACAGACCGCGGTCGGCCGCCGCCGCCATGCAGCCCAGCGCCAACTCGTCGCTTGCCGCCAGCACAGACCGGAACCGCAGACCACGGTCGAGCGCCTCGGATGTCGCGCGATACCCCGCATCGGCGCGAAACCCTTCCGAGATGTCCCACACCAGCGACGGGTCGACCGGTTGACCGTGCTCTCGAAGGGCGTGGCGATAGCCATCGAAGCGGGCGCGTCCGATCGCCGACGTGGAGACGCGGCCGACGAACGCTATCGGTGCGCTTTGCCTCGCCAACAGATGCGCGACCGCGATGCGTGCGCCGCCCGCATCGTCGTGCACCACCGAGGTTATTCCGAGAGCACTGAGATCCTGGCTGACGGAGAAAACCTCGATGCCGCGCTCGACGGATGTGCGGAGCGCCGGCAGCAGGGGCGTCATGTCCATGATGTGCGGCGAAGACAGCAACAGCCCGCGCAGGCCGAGCGAGGGTGCCCGCTCCAGGATGTCACGCAACCGGTCCTGGCGATGATCGAGATCGAAGAGCAGCAGGTCGAGGCCTTGCAATTCGAGCATGCGCTGCATGTTCTTGGCGAGCACAGCGTTGATGCCCTGTTGGATGTCGGCGATCACCAGCGCGAGGGAGCGACCGCGTCCTGCCCGCAGGGTGCGCGCCACCTCATTGGGTCGATAGCCCAGTTCCTCGATCGCGTCTAGGACGCGGACCCGGGTCTCGGCAGTGACCGGCACGCGGCCGCCCAGTACCCGCGATACTGTGGCCGGCGACACGCCCGCACGCCGGGCAACGGCCACCACGCTCACCATCGCCGCCTCGCCGTTTCGGTCAGCGCCGTCTTGGCTGACTTCCCCGACGAAATCGTGGTCGTGCGCCAGGATTGCTGTCAAGAAAAAGGTCCCCCGCCAGCGTCCGAACCGACGGGAGAGCCTGTCGTTCCTGGCGCCGCGAGGGACCTCTGATTGGCCCCGAGCGAGGTCGTATCAGGTCAGGGCGCCGCAGGCGCGCTGGATGCGGCGGCCGGCTTCCTCGAGAAGCTCGGTCGCGGTGGCATAGGAGATGCGGAACGCCGGACCCATGCCGAAGGCCGATCCCTGGACGACGGACAGTCCTTCGGACTCCAGCAGATAGCCCACGAAATCCGTGTCGTTCTCGATCTTCTTGCCGTCGGGCGTCGTCTTGCCGATCACGCCGGCGCACGACGGATAGACGTAGAAGGCGCCTTCCGGCCGGGCGCAGCGCAGGCCCTTGGCCTGGTTCAGCATCGAGACGATCAGGTCGCGGCGCTGCTTGAACACCGCGACGTTCTTCGGAATGAAGTCGGTCGGTCCGTTCAACGCCGCGACCGAGGCCGCCTGGCTGATCGAGCTGGCGTTGCTCGTGCTCTGTGACTGCACGGTGGTCATCGCCTCGATCAGCTTCTGCGGGCCGGCGGCGTAGCCGATGCGCCAGCCCGTCATGTTGTAGGCCTTGGACACGCCGTTCATGGTCAGCGTGCGGTCGTACAGCCTGGGCTCGACCTCGGCGGGCGTCGAGAAGACGAAGTCGTCGTAGACCAGCTTCTCGTACATGTCGTCGGTCAACACCCAAACGTGCGGATGGCGCAGCAGCACGTCGCACAGCGCGCGCAGGTCGGCGCGCGTATAGGCGGCGCCGGTCGGGTTGCTGGGCGAGTTCAGGATCAGCCACTTGGTCTTGAGCGTGATCGCCCGCTCGAGATCCTCGGGCTGCAGCTTGAAGCCCTTCGACTCGGGGCAGTCGACGATCACCGGCGTGCCGTCGCCGAACAGGACCATCTCCGGGTAGGATACCCAGTAGGGCGCCGGGATGATCACCTCGTCGCCCGGATTGAGGGTCGCCAGCATGGCGTTGAAGATGATCTGCTTGCCGCCCGAGGTGACGACGGTCTGGGCGGGCTTGTAGTCGAGGCCGTGGTCGCGCTTCATCTTGGCGCAGATCGCCTGGCGCAGGGCCGGCGTGCCGGGCACCGCGGTGTAGCGGGTGTCGTTCTCGCGGATCGCCTTGATCGCCGCCTCCTTGATGTGGTCGGGAGTCGGGAAATCGGGCTCGCCGGCGGCCAGGCCGATCACGTCCTTGCCCGCCGCTTTCATCTCCAGGAACTTGCCTTGCGCGGCATTGGTCGGAGAGGGCTTGATGCGGCTGAGACGGTCGGCAATGAAAGCCATAACGCGGCGCCTCCTTTCAGGCGTTTGAAAAGGCGCGCGAAAATACTGACGACGCGCGGGCTCTGCAAGGAAAGGGAACCGGGCGAGAGCTATTTCTAATACGCTCGTCCCGTACCGGCTCTAATCCTCCCCAACGAAGTTGGGGAGGTGCCGCCGGCATGCGGCGACGGCGGGGTCATGAAACATGCGGCCCGGGGGCGCCCCGCCCGATCATGAGGCGGTCGCTGCGCGGGCGGGACGCCCGCGGTCCAAGACTCTTGACCCCTCCGTCGCCACATGACGGCGACACCTCCCCGGCCAGAGCCGGAGAGGAGATGAGTTCTCAATCGATCACCTTGATCGTCGCATCCACCGTCATCGTCGCCTCGCCGAAACCGATGCGCCGGCCGCTCACCGGGGCGGCGTCGCGGTAGTCGAGACCGACCGCGACGCGAAGGCTGTCGCCACGCGGGCTGATGCCGTTGGCCGGGTCGAAGCCGACCCAGTCTAGGCCCGGGACCCAGGCTTCGGCCCACGAATGGCTGGTGCGTCCGACATGCAACTCGGGATCGTCGTTGCGCAGGTAGCCGCTGACGTAGCGCGCCGGCACGCCGAGGTGCCGGCAGCAGGCGATGAAGATGTGCGTCTCGTCCTGCGCCACGCCGACGCCGCGAGCCAACGCCTCGGTGGCGGTCGTGTCGACGGTCGAGGCGCCTGTGCCGTAGGTCATGCGCTTGCCGATGCGGCCCATCACCTCGTGCAGCACGGCGACGCGCTCCGCCGGGTCGGCAGCCCCCTCGCGCAGACCCTCGACCAGCGGGTCGAAGCTCGCATCCGGCGTGGCGAGCGGCGAATTGCGCAGCCAGAACGGCGCCGGCAGGGTCGGCACCTCGGCGTAGCGCAGCCAATGGTCGGCGCCGCTGTATTCGTAGACACCGTGGACCACGATCTCGACGGCATCGTGCTGCTGCGCCACCGAGAAGGTCGTCACCTGGTTGTTGTGGCCGTCGAGCCACTCCGAGCGCTTGCCCGGTCCCTCGATGCGCCACGACACGATGCGCTGCCCGGTCGCGGGCTTGGGGGTCAGGCGGACATCGTGGATGGAATGGCCGGACGGCTGGTCGAACTTGAAGCGGGTGGCATGGTGGACGGAGAGGCGCATGGGTGCTCGCTCAATCCAGCAGGAATTGCCGGCCGATCTCGTCGGACAGCGTGGCGATGTCGCTGCGCACGCCACCCAGGAACGACTTCAGGCCCTGGTCGAAAACCTTGTCGATGCGGGCATAGCGCAGCCGGGCGTGCAGCTCGCCGGCCAGCCGGTCGGCCTCGCCGCGGGTGCCGTAGACGTCGGCGAGCTCGCGCATGCTGATGTCGACCATCCACAGGCAATGGTGCACCGAGCGTGGCACGTCGCGGAGCAGCATCATCAGCTCGGCGACCTTCATCGGATGCAGCGCGCTGCGGTAGATGCGGCGGTACGTGCGCACCGCGCCAATGCAGGCCAGCACCTCCGACCAGGCGAAGTAGTCGAGGCCGCCTGCGTAGGGGTTGCCGTCGGGCCGTAGCACGTGGAACTTGACGTCGAGGATGCGCGCCGTGTTGTCGGCGCGCTCCAGAAAGGCGCCGAGCTGCAGGAAATTGTAGGCCTCGTCGCGCAGCAGCGTGACCTGTGCGGCGCCGAAGATCATCACCGCCTGGGTCCGCACCATCTCGATCAGGGCGCCGCGGTCGAGCAGGGCACGATCGCGGCGCAGGCGGGCATTGAGCTCGAGCCACAGGCCGTTGAGGCTCTCCCACACGTCGACCGTGATGTTGTTGCGCTCCTCGCGGGCATTGCGTCGTGCCGCATCGATCGAGCTCGCGATCGACGACGGGTTGTTCGGGTCGAGCACCAGGAAGTCGATCAGGTTGGCCAGCCGGCCGCCCGACTGCTGCTGGCTCTGGCGGAACTCGTCCTCCATACCGAAGATCGCCGCCACGCCGACGGCCTCCTCGCCACGCGACTGAAGGGCCATGCGCTGGGTCGCCTCGATCAGGCGGGCCGTCGACTTGGCTCGCTGCAGGTAGCGGCCCATCCAGTACAGGTTCTTGGCAGTGCTGCTCAGCATGGGACTTGCGCGCTCGCACCGGTGCGCGGCGCCAGCACCCAGGTGTCCTTGGTGCCGCCGCCCTGGCTCGAATTGACGACCAGCGAGCCCTCCTTCAGGGCGACGCGGGTCAAGCCGCCGGGGATGATGGTGATCTTGCGGCCCGACAGGACGAACGGGCGGAGGTCGACATGGCGCGGCGCCACGCCCTGGCTGACGAAAGTCGGGCAGGTCGACAGGGCGAGTGTCGGCTGGGCGATGTAGTTGTCGGGCCTGGCCTTCAGGACGGCCGCGAACTCCTCGATCTCGGCCCTGCTCGAGGTCGGGCCGACAAGCATGCCCTTGCCGCCGGAACCGTGGATCTCCTTGACCACCAGCTCGGAAAGCCGCTCGATGACGTACTTGTAGTCGTCGGCGCGATCGCAGCGCCAGGTCGGAACGTTGGCGAGGATCGGTTCCTCGCCGAGATAGAAGCGCACCATCTCCGGCACGTAGGTATAGGTCGATTTGTCGTCGGCCACGCCGTTGCCGAGCGCATTGACGATGTTGACCCGGCCGGCGCGAAGCGCGCCCAGCAGGCCGGCGACGCCGAGGAAAGAATCCGGCCTCATAGCCAGCGGATCGAGGAAGGCGTCGTCGACCCGCCGGTAGATCACGTCGACGCGCTGCGGCCCGCGCGGCGTGCGCATGTAGACGCGACCCTCGTCGACGAACAGGTCGGAGCCCTTGACCAGCTCGATGCCCATCTCGTCGGCCAGGTAGGCGTGCTCGAAATAGGCGCTGTTGTAATGGCCCGGCGTCAGCAGGACGACGTTGGGCTCGGCATCGTCGCTGAAGGATACGGAGCGCAGGGTCGCCAGCAGCTCCTCCGTATAGTCGGCGACCGGCAGCACTCCCATGGCGAAGAATAGCTCGGGCGCCAGCCGCATCATGACTTCGCGGTTCTCGAGCACGTAGGAGACGCCCGATGGCGTGCGCACATTGTCCTCGAGGACGTAGAACTCCTTCTCGCCCACGCGCACGAGGTCGATGCCGGCGATGTGGGCGTGCACGCCGCCCGGCAGCTCCAGCCCCTGCGCCATGGCGACGAACTCGGCATTCATCAGCACCTGCCGCTCGGGGATGATGCCGGCGCGGCAGATCTCGCGCTTGCCGTAGGCGTCGCTGAGAAATGCGTTCAAAGTGCGCACGCGCTGCACAAGCCCCTTGTGCAGGTGCTCCCATTCGTCCCACGCGATGACGCGCGGAATGATGTCGAACGGGATCGTCGTCTCGCTGCCGTCGACCGATCCGTAGGCGCCGAAGGTGATGCCGTGCCGGCGATAGAACTGGTCGACCTCGGCGCGCGTTGCCGCGACCTTCTCGGGCGTTGTGCGCGCCAGCCAGTCGGCAACCGCGCGATAGGGCGCGCGCACCGCATCGCTCGCGCCCGAGTTCATCTCGTCAAATGCCTTGGCCGCCATCCGGCATTTCACCCCCCCGTCGAATCAACATATAAGCAATCGATGGGCCAACAAAGGGCCGTCGGGACTGTTGCGGGAGGGGACCGGTGAAGCAGGTGCTGATCGAGCGCTACGGCACGCCGTGGGAAGTCGCGCGCTGCGCGGAGATGGCCGATGTCGGGGCGCCCGCCGCCGACGAGGTCGTGTTCGACGTCCTGGCCTTCCCCATCAATCCGGCGGACATGTGGTTCTGCCGCGGCAGCTACCGGCTGAAGCCGCCACTGCCGGCGACGCCGGGCGCCGAATGCGTCGGCCGGGTCACGGCCGTGGGGGGAGCCGTGTCGCACGTGAAGCCGGGCGACCTCGTCATCAATCTGCAACGCGAGAACTGGGCGCAGCGCCGCAAGGTGAAGGGCGACGATGCGATCCCCTTGCCGGCCGGCATCGATCTCAGGCAGGCGGCCATGGTGCGCATCAACCCGCCGACGGCGCAACTGATGCTCTCGGACTTCGTCGACCTCGCGCCCGGCGACTGGGTGATCCAGAACGTCGCCAATTCGGCGGTCGGCCGGCTGTTGATCGTGCTGGCGAAGCAGCGTGGCCTGCGCACCGTCAACATCGTGCGGCGGGCCGAGCTCGCCGGCGAGCTGAAGGCCCTGGGCGCCGATATCGTGGTGGTCGACGGCGACGACCTCGCCCAGCGCGTCGCCCAGGCCACCGGCGATGCCCGCATCACGCTGGGCATCGAGGCGATCGGCGGCGCTGCGACCGGTCGGCTGGTCGACTGCGTGGCGACCGACGGCACCGCGGTTCACTACGGCTCGATGAGCGGCGAGGACCCCAAGGTGACGCGCAACAACTTCATCTATCGCGGTGTCAGGCTCACCGGCTTCATGCTTGGCCGCTTCCTGGCGCGGCGCAGTGCGGAGCAGATACGCACGATCTATGCTGACCTGGCCAAGCAGGTCATGGCGGGAACATTGTCGGCCCCGGTCGACACGGTCTATCCGATAGAGAACATCAAGGATGCCCTGGCGCATGCCGACAAGGGTGGGCGCAACGGCAAGATTCTGGTCAGCCCGAACGGGGCGATTTGAGCGAGGAGGAGTGGCGATGGGTTCCGATGTCGCGGCAGTCGAGAAGGTCCTGCAGGTCTATTTCGACGGCCTCTACGAGGGTGACACCAAGAAGCTCGGCGAAGCGTTTCATGCGGCGTCGCATCTCTATGCAGCCGGCGGCGACGGCAAGGCCAGCGACTGGCCACGCGGCGAGTGGTTCAAGATGGTCGAAAGCCGCCCCTCGGGGAAAGCCAAGGGCAGCGCCCGCGCCGACCGCATCGTGTCGATCGATTTTTCCGGCCCCAACACGGCAATCGCCAAGGTCGAATGCCAGCTGCCGCCGCGCTACTTCACCGATTACCTGACCCTGCTGAAGGTCGACGGCCGCTGGCAGATCATCTCCAAGACATTCCATACCGTGACCAAGGAAGGGTGAATCATTTTTCCTCCCCCGTAATCGGGGGAGGCGCCCCGTCATACGGGGCAGAGGGGTCATAAATCATGCGGACCGCGGGCGTCCCGCCCGCTCATCATCATGAGATCACGAGCGGGCGGGACGCCCGCGGTCCGGAAGAGGCTTGACCCATCCGTCGGCGAAGACGCCGACACCTCCCCAGCGGAGCACCAGCTGAGCTGGGGAGGAGGGCTTTAATTCTTCGCGTCCGCCGCGACCTGGACCTTGATCATCTTGTCCTGTGGCGCTGGCACCGAGCCCGACTGGCCCTGGCCGCGCTTGATCTTGTCGACGAAGTCCATGCCGGACGTGACCTTGCCCCAGACCGTGTACTGGCCGTCGAGGAAGTTGGAGTCCTTGAAGACGATGAAGAACTGGCTGCGCGCGCTGTTGGGGTCGTTGGTGCGCGCCATCGAGACGGCGCCGCGGACGTGCGGCTCCTTGGAGAATTCGGCCTTCAGCGTTTCGCCCATGCCGCCCGAGCCGGTGCCCGTGGGGTCGCCGGTCTGTGCCATGAAGCCTTCGATGACGCGATGGAACACGACGCCGTCGTACTTGCCCTCGCGCGCCAGCTTCTTGATCTGCTTGACGTGATTGGGGGCGAGGTCGGGGCGCATCTCGATTACGACACGGCCGTCCTTGAGGTCGATGTAAAGCGTGTTTTCCTTGTCCATGGCGGCGGTCGCTCCTGCGAACATGAAAGAGATGGCGACGATCAACGGCGTCAGGGTAAGACGCATCTGGTGGTCCCTTTGCTGAACTGGCCGGATGCGGCCGGCGGGCGACCATACTGGCCGACCCCGGAAATACAAGCGCACCCGGGGCGCTTGTCACGGGAGGACAGGCAACAAGGGCCGGTGTCGGGGACTTCCGGGCGTCGGTGGGCGGGGCTAAGGTCAACCGAGCGCGTGCCTTCACTGCGACTGGCCGCCACATACCGAGTGGGGGCGAAAACCCGTTACGTGTCAGGTCTATATCTGGTACTAACCGCTTTAAATGGCGGGGGATTTTGCGGACCGGAACCCTTGAAGAGGGGAGGGCCCGCCGAGGGGATGATTGCATGATCGGCAAGTGCGCACGGGGCATCTTGGGACTACTGGCGGCAATCGCCGGGTTGGGCATTGCCGGTGGCGCCCAGGCACAGCCGATCGTCGGCGTGCCGCACGACTGGCAGATGGGGTTGCCGCCGGCCTACACGCCGGTGGGACAGCGGCTGGAGTCGCTCCATGACCTCCTGCTGGTGATCATTTCGCTGATTTGCCTGTTCGTCCTGGCGCTGCTGATCTACGCGGTGATGCGTTTCAGTGCGGCGCGCAATCCGACGCCGAGCACGACGACGCACAATACCGTCCTCGAGATCGCCTGGACGGTTGTGCCGATCCTGATCCTGGTCGTGATCGCCATCCCGTCGTTCCGCCTGCTGTATTACGGTGACAAGGCGGTCGATGCGGCGATGACCATCAAGGTCATCGGGCATCAATGGTACTGGAGCTACGAATACCCCGACCAGGGCAATTTCTCGGTCGACAGCCGCATCCTGAGCGACGCCGACCGGCTCAAGCAGAAGCCCACGATGCCGCGCCTGCTCGCGGTCGACGAGGAGATGGTGATTCCCAAGGACACCGTCATCCGCATCATCGGCACGGCGGCCGACTCGATGCACGGCTGGACGGTGCCCGGCTTCGGCATCAAGAAGACAGTCATTCCCGGCCGGCTCAACGAGGGTTGGATCAGCGTCAAGGAAGAAGGCTACTATTTCGGTCAGTGCTCGCAGATTTGCGGCAACAACCACACCTACATGCCGGTCGCCGTCCGCGTCGTCTCCAAGCCCGAATTCGACAAGTGGGTCGAGCAGAAGAAGAAGTCGGCGGGCCTGCTGCCCGCGACCGACGTCGCTTCCGCCACCGCTCCCGCCAACCGCTAAGCGCATCGCCGCAGGAGAGTTCACATGGCCACCGCGCACGGCGCCGCCCACGACCACAGCGCCCACGCTCACGGGCACGACGAGCATCATACGCCGACCGGCATCACCCGCTGGCTTTACAGCACGAACCACAAGGACATCGGTACGATGTACCTGGTGTTCGCGATCATCGCCGCGCTGATCGGCGCGACCTTCTCGGTGGTCATGCGGCTCGAGCTGCTGCAGCCCGGCGTGCAGTACTTCAACGGACCGGACGGCACGCCGAACGGCCACCTGTGGAACACCGTCGTCACCGCGCACGGCCTGATCATGGTGTTCTTCGTCGTCATGCCGGCGCTGATCGGCGGGTTCGGCAACTGGTTCGTGCCGCTGATGATCGGTGCGCCCGACATGGCGTTCCCGCGCATGAACAACATCAGCTTCTGGCTGCTGCCGCCGGCCTTCATCCTTCTGCTCGCCTCGGCGCTGATCGGCGGCGGAGTCGGCACGGGATGGACGATCTACGTGCCGCTCTCGACCATGCAAGGCGCCGGCATGGACCTCGCCATCTTCTCCCTGCACATCGCCGGCGCATCGTCGATCCTGGGTGCCATCAATTTCATCACCACCATCTTCAACATGCGCGCGCCCGGCATGACGCTGCACCGCATGCCGCTGTTCGCCTGGTCGATCCTGGTGACGGCGTTCCTGCTGCTGCTGGCGCTGCCGGTACTGGCCGGCGCCATCACCATGCTGCTGACCGACCGCAACTTCGGCACCCACTTCTTCGATCCGGCCGGCGGTGGCGACCCGACGCTGTTCCTGCACCTCTTCTGGTTCTTCGGCCATCCCGAGGTGTACATCATGATCCTGCCGGCCTTCGGCATCATCAGCCACATCATCTCGACCTTCTCGAAGAAGCCGATCTTCGGCTATCTCGGCATGGCCTACGCGATGGTGGCGATCGGCGTCGTCGGCTTCGTCGTGTGGGCGCACCATATGTACACGGTCGGCATGGATGTCGACACGCGCGCCTACTTCGTCGCCGCCACCATGGTCATCGCGGTGCCGACCGGCGTGAAGATCTTCAGCTGGATCGCCACCATGTGGGGCGGCTCGATCCGGCTCGAGGTGCCGATGCTGTGGGCGATCGGCTTGATCTTCCTGTTCACGGTCGGTGGCGTGACCGGCGTGGTGCTGGCCAATGCCGGCGTCGACTACGCCCTGCACAACACCTACTACGTGATCGCGCACTTCCACTACGTGCTGTCGCTCGGCGCGGTGTTCGGCATTTTCGCGGGCTTCTACTACTGGATCGGCAAGATGAGCGGCCGCCAGTATCCGGAATGGGCCGGCCAGATCCATTTCTGGACGACCTTCTTCGGTGTCAACCTGACTTTCTTCCCGATGCACTTCAGCGGGCTGGCTGGCATGCCGCGCCACTACGTCGACTATGCCGACGCCATGTGGCACTGGAACTACCTGTCCTCGCTCGGCGCATTCATCTCCTTCGCCTCGACCATCTTCTGGCTGATCTTCGTGGTCTTCGGCACGCTGCTGTACGGCCGCCGGGTCGGCGCCAACTACTGGGGCGAGGGCGCAACGACTCTCGAATGGACGGTCCCGTCTCCGCCGCCCTTCCACACCTTCGAAGAGCTGCCGCACATTTCCCCGGCGGCGCACCACTGATCCCGAGGAGCGGAGGCGCCCGAGTGGCGCCTCCGCCGTGAAGCGATGAGCGATACCGCCCAGATCCTGCCCCGGTCCTTTGTTGCAGCGCCGCCGACCGGCGCAACGCCGTCGGCGCGGGTTCGCGACTATGTCGACCTGCTGAAGCCGCGCGTGATGTCGCTGGTCGTCTTCACCGGCCTGGTCGGCGTCGTGATCGCTCCCGGCCATCTCCATCCCTTTGCCGCGGCGCTGGCCGTGCTGGCGATCGCGCTCGGCTCGGGCGCCGCCGGCGCCATCAACATGTGGTACGAGCGCGACCTCGACGCCCTGATGGCGCGGACCCGGCGGCGGCCGCTGCCGGCCGGCCGCGTGGCGCCGGACGACGCGCTCGGTCTCGGCGTGCTGCTGTCGCTGTTCTCGGTCCTGCTCATGGCGGTCGCGACCAACTTCGTCGCAGCGGGGCTGCTGGTTGGGGCGATCCTGTTCTACGTGTTCGTCTATACGGTCTGGCTGAAGCGGCGTACGCCACAGAACATCGTGATCGGCGGCGCCGCCGGCGCCTTCCCGCCAATGATCGGCTGGGCGGCGGTGACCGGCGACGTCTCCACCGTCAGCGTGGCCTTGTTCCTGCTGATCTTCCTGTGGACGCCGCCGCATTTCTGGGCGCTCGCACTCTATCGCTGCGACGACTATCGTCGGGCCGGCGTGCCCATGCTGCCGGTCGTGGTGGGGGCGCGCGAGACCAAGCGGCAGATGCTGATCTACACCGTGCTGCTGGCGCCGGTGGCTCTGGTGCCGACGCTGCTCGGCACCGTCGGCTGGCTCTATGGCGCGGTGGCGTTGCTGCTGAGCCTGGCCTTCATCGGACACGCCCTCCGGGTGTGGCGGACGGCCGACGACGAGAACGGGCACTCCGCCGCACGGCGCATGTTCCGCTTCTCGCTGCTCTACCTCGCCGGCCTGTTCGCGGCCCTGCCCGTCGACCGGATCGTGATCGGATGAGTGGCGTGATGGTCGAGACCCGCCGTCCCGGCGACACCGACAGGCACCGCCGCCAGCGCGGCAAGAACCTGTTCGTGGCCGGATTCCTGCTGGTGCTCGTGGTGATCTTCTTCCTCCTCACCATCGTGCGCATGGGAGGGCAAGGGTGAACGCGGCACCTGACGGGAAGGCGGGCGACAAGAATGCCCGGCTGGCGTGGCGGCTCGCCGCCCTGGTCGGCGGCATGGTGGCGCTCGCCTACGCCGCATCGCCGCTCTACGACCTGTTCTGCCGCGCCACTGGCTTCGGCGGCACACCGGTGATCGCGCAGGCTGGCGAACGGCCCATTCTCGCCCGAACCGTGGCCGTCCGCTTCGATGCCAACGTCGATCCCAACCTGCCGTGGCGTTTCCAGCCGCTCGAGCGCGAGATCAAGGTCAAGCTCGGCGAGGAGCACCTGACGCACTACCGGGTGACCAACGTCTCGCAGCGCCCGATCGTCGGAACCTCGGCCTACAACGTGACGCCCGAGCCGGCTGGTCCGTGGTTCAACAAGGTGCAATGCTTCTGCTTCACTGAGCAGCTGCTCCTGCCCGGCCAGTCCGTGGACCTGCCGGTGATCTTCTTCGTCGATCCCGAGATGGACAAGGATCGACGCTACGACAACGTCCGCACCATCACGCTCTCGTACACCTTCTTCGAGGCCAAGACGGAGCGGGCGAAGACCTTGCTGGGCGGCTCGCCCGCCAGTGCGACCGGAAAGGGTGGATGAGACAATGGCCGACGGCACACCGAAGCATCCCTATCACCTCGTCGATCCCAGCCCGTGGCCGGCGCTGGGCGCGTTGGGAGCCCTGCTGCTGGCGGTCGGCGCCGCCCTCGGCATGCATCCCGACTTGCTGGGCAAGGGTGTCGAAGGGCTCGTCAAGTCGGTCCAATGGTGGATCATCGCTCCCGGGCTCGGCCTCATCCTGGCGGTGATGTTCTGGTGGTGGAGCGACGTCATCGTCGAGTCTCGCAAGTACCACACCGCGGTGGTCCAGCTCGGCCTGCGCTACGGCATGATCCTGTTCATCGCCTCCGAGGTGCTGTTCTTCGCGGCGTTCTTCTGGGCCTTCTTCGATGCGTCGCTCTTTCCGGGCAGCCCCGAGATGCCGGCGCGCGCCGAAGCGACCGGCGGCGTCTGGCCGCCCAAGGGCATCAGCGTCATCGCGCCGTTCGACCTGCCCTTCATGAACACGTTGATCCTGCTGCTCTCGGGCACGACGGTGACGTGGGCTCACCACGCCATTCTGGAAGGCAACAAGCGCGACGCGGTGCGCGGCCTCACCCTCACCGTCATCCTGGGCATCTGCTTCACCGGCATCCAGGCCTACGAGTACATCAACGCGCCGTTCGGCTTCCGCGAGAACATCTACTCGTCGACCTTCTTCATGGCGACCGGCTTCCACGGCTTCCACGTGTTCGTCGGCACGACCTTCCTGATCGTCTGCCTGTTCCGGGCAATGGCCGGCCAATTCAAGCCCAAGCAGCATTTCGGCTTCGAGGCGGCCGCCTGGTACTGGCATTTCGTCGACGTCGTGTGGCTGTTCCTGTTCTTCTGCATCTACTGGTGGGGCTCCGGCAACGCGCCGATCGCGCTGCACTGAGGGGCGTCTCTGAATTCCTCCCCAGCTCTGCTGGGGAGGTGTCGGCGTCTTCGCCAACGGAGGGGTCATGGTGTTTTGGACCGCGGGCGTCCCGCCCGCTCAAGTCATGAGCGGGCGGGACGCCCGCGGTCCAAAACACCATGACCCCTCCGTCGCATAGCGACACCTCCCCACGCATGGCGTGGGAGGAGCAACATCTAGGAGTCGGTGATGTCGCAATGGCCGCGCCAATCGCCTGTCGACGTCGCGCTGCGCGCGGCCTGCCCGCGCTGCGGCCGAGGTCGCCTGTTCAAGGGTGTGCTCGGCATCGTCGATCGCTGCTCCGTCTGCGACCTCGATCTGCGTGGCAACGACGCCGGCGATGGGCCAGCGGTATTCGTCATCCTGGGGCTCGGCACCATCATCATGATGCTCGTGTTCTGGGTCGAGTTCCGCTTTGAGCCGCCGTGGTGGCTGCACGTCCTGCTGTGGGGGCCAATCACGGTCGGCCTGGCGGTGTGGCTGCTGCGCCTGATGAAGGCGCTGCTGATCGCCCAGCAATTCATCCATCGTTCGACGACTCTCGATGAGCAGTAGCCGGCCGATATTGGCGTTGCGGCCCGCCTTCTGGCCGTCGGTGGTCTCGCTGGCCATCTTCGCAGTCGCCATGGGGCTCGGCATCTGGCAGCTGGAGCGGCGCGAGTGGAAGCGCGACATTCTGGATCGCATCGCCGCCAACCAGGCGGTGGCGCCGATCAGCCTCGACGAGCTGCTGAAGGGCGATCCGCTGCGACTGGAATACGGCCGTGTAAAGGTTGCCGGCACCTTCCTGCACGACAAGGAGTTTTACCTCGGCGCCCGTAGCCTCAAGAACAAGGTCGGCCTGCAGGTCGTGACGCCGCTGCGAACCGACGACGGCCGCATCGTGCTGTTCGATCGCGGCTGGATAGCGCAGGAGGCCAAGGATCCGGCGCGCCGCGCCGCCGGCCAGCTGCAAGGCCGTGTAGAGCTCACCGGCATCGTGCGGCGCAACCAGGAGCGCCGCCAGTTCGCGCCCGAGAACGTGCCCGAGCGCAACGTCTGGTTCCATGTCGACGTGCCGCTGATGCGCAGCATGGCCGGCGGCAAGCCGGACGCGAAGCTCGACGCTTTCTTCCTGGAGGCCGATGCGACGCCCAACCCCGGCGGCCTGCCGGTGGGCGGCCAGACCAGGCTCGACATTCCCAACGATCACCTGCAGTACGCCATCACCTGGTTCCTGATCGCGCTTGCGCTGGCCGGCGTCTACCTCGCCTATCATTGGGAGAACGGGCGTCTCACGATCGCCGGCCGCACCAACGTCAAGACATGATTGCCAACGATCCCTACGCCGAGCTCGAGCGCCGATTCGCCCGGTTGAGCGCCGTGCAGCGCGCCAGCGCCATCCTGAACTGGGATCGCTCGACCATGATGCCGGACGGCGCCAGCGACGATCGCGCCGATCAGCTGGCGACCCTGGGCGTCATCGCCCACGGCATGATTTCCGCCCCCGACATGCCGGAGCTGCTCGGCCGGGCAGAGGCGAGGGCTTCCGGCCTCGATCCCTGGCGGGTGGCCAATCTGCGCGAGATGCGGCGGCTGTGGGTGCACGAAAGCGCCTTGCCGGCCGATCTCGTCGAGGCCCGCACCCGCGCCACAGCGGCCTGCGAGATGGTGTGGCGCGAGGCCAGGAAGAATGCCGACTTCAAGGCGTTGCTGCCGACGCTCGGCGAAGTACTGACCCTGGTCCGCCGGGCCGGCGAGGCCAAGGCCGCCGCGTTGGGCACGACGCTCTACGACGCCCTGCTCGACGAGTTCGAACCCGGCGGCCGCGCGGCGCGCATAGACGTGCTGTTCGCCGAGTTGAAATCCTTCCTGCCCGGGCTGTTGGGGCGCGTGATCGAGCATCAGAGGAGCCAACCGCCGCCGCTCGCGCTGGACGGGCCCTTTCCGGTCGAGCAGCAGCGCAAGCTCGGCGAGGAGCTGATCCGTCTCATCGGCTTCGACTTTTCGCACGGGCGGCTCGACGTCTCGGCGCATCCATTCACTGGCGGCACGGCCGACGATGTGCGGATCACCACGCGCTACGACGAGGCCGATTTCGCGCGCGCCCTGATGGGGGTGCTGCACGAGACGGGGCATGGCCTCTACGAGGCGGGGCTGCCGCGTGACTGGCGGCGCCAGCCGGTCGGCAATGCCCGCGGCATGGCCCTGCACGAGAGCCAGTCGCTGCTGATGGAGATGCAGGCCTGCCGCAGCGACGCCTTCGTCGCCTTTGCCGCTCCGCGCATGCGCACCGCCTTCGGCAAGGACGGGCCGGCCTGGGCGGTCGACAATATCCACCGCCTCTACACGCAGGTCGCTCCGGGCTTCATCCGCGTCGACGCCGACGAGGTGACCTACCCGCTGCACATCATGCTGCGCTACCGCCTGGAGCGCGCGCTGCTCGCCGGAGACCTGCCGCTGGGGGAACTTCCGGGGGCCTGGAACGAGGGGATGCGCGACCTGCTGGGCATCGTCCCGCCCGACGACGCGCTGGGCTGCCTGCAGGACATCCATTGGCCGGATGGCGGCTGGGGCTACTTCCCGACCTACACCCTGGGGGCCCTGGCGGCGGCCCAGCTGTTTGCCGCCGCCGGGCGCGCTCATCCCGATCTCCTGCACGCCATCGGCAAGGGCGACTTCGCGCCGCTGCTGGGCTGGCTGCGCGCCAACGTTCATGGCAAGGGCTCGTTCGCCAGCACTGACCAGATCCTGACCGAGGCCACCGGCGCCCCCCTCGGAACCGCCGCTTTCAAGGCGCATCTGGAAAGCCGCTATCTCCCGGCGTAAGAGGAAGCCATGCTCGAGCTCCGACCCAATTGCGAATGCTGTGACAAGGATCTGCCGAACGGCGCGCCGGACGCGCTGATCTGCACCTTCGAATGCACCTTCTGCGCGGAGTGTGCGCGAACCCGGCTGGGCGGCCATTGCCCCAATTGCGGCGGCGATCTGGTCCGGCGGCCGACCCGGCCGGAGCGGGCCTTGCAGAGGTATCCCGCCTCGACCAAGCGTGTCCGCAAGGATCATGAAGCCTGTCGCCAGGTCGCCTAGCCAGAGCTGCCGAGCAGGAGTTTACAGTGCGCTACATCAGCACGCGCCACGGCTCGCAGGGCACGCCCGAGCCGCTGGGCTTTGAGGACATCATGCTCGCGGGCCTGGCCCGCGACGGCGGGCTCTACCTGCCGACCGAGTGGCCGCGTTTCTCAACGACGGAAATCGCCCGGTTCGCCGGCCTGTCCTATGTCGACCTGGCTTTCGAGATCATGCGGCCGTTCGTCGGCGACACGTTCAACGAGCCGACCTTTCGCCGCCTGATCGCCGAGGCCTATGCCTCGTTCGAGACGCCGGAGGTGGCGCCGCTGAAGCCGCTCGGCGCCGCGACGCCGTCCGATGGGGGCCTCCATCTGCTCGAGCTGTTCCATGGCCCGACCCTCGCCTTCAAGGACGTGGCGCTGCAGCTGCTCGGCCGCATGCTCGACGAGACCCTGACGGCGCGCGGCAGGCACGCCACCATCGTCGGCGCCACGTCGGGCGACACCGGCTCGGCCGCCATCGAAGCGGTGCGCGACCGCAGGACCATCGACATCTTCATGCTGTATCCGCGCGGCCGGGTGAGCGAGGTGCAGCGGCGCCAGATGACGACGGTGCTGGCGCCCAACGTGCACAACATCGCCGTCGACGGCACGTTCGACGATTGCCAGGACCTCGCCAAAGCCTGCTTCAACGATCTCGCGTTCCGCGATCGCCACGCCCTGACCGCCGTCAACTCGATCAACTTCGCGCGCGTGATGGCGCAGATCGTCTACTACTTCTGGGCGGCGCTGAGACTTGGGGCGCCGCAGCGACCGGTCGCCTTCACGGTGCCGAGCGGCAATTTCGGCAACGTCTATGCGGGCTATGCAGCGCGCCAGATGGGCCTGCAGGTGTCGCATTTCGTGGTCGGCGCCAACAGCAACGACATCCTCGCCCGCTTCTTCGAGAGCGGCATCATGGAGACGTCGACCGTCATGCCGACGCTGAGCCCCAGCATGGACATCCAGATCTCGAGCAACTTCGAGCGCCTGCTGTTCGATCTCTACGACCGCAACGGTGCGGCGCTGGCCGACGCCATGGTGGCGTTTCGCAGCACCGGCAAGCTCACGGTCGGCGCCAATGCCCTGGCGGGCGTGCGTCAGCTCTTCGACGCCGGCCGGCTCGACGATGCCGGTACGCTAGCGGCGATCGCCGACTGCCGCCGGCGTTACGGCGAGACGATCGACCCGCACACCGCCGTGGGATACGCGGTCGCGCAGCAGCATCGGCGCGACACGGCGATCCCCATGGTCGTGCTGGCGACTGCCCATCCGGCGAAGTTTCCCGACGCGGTCGAGAAGGCGACCGGCGAACGGCCGGCGTTGCCGCCGCGGCTCGGCGACCTCCTGCGGCGGCCCGAGCGTACGGACAGCCTGCCGAACGACGTGGCCGCCCTGAAGGCGTTGATCGACGTCCGGCGCGACACCACGCAGGCCAGCCCGACTCGCGCCAAGGTGCTGTCATGAGCGACGTCAAGGTCACCACGCTCGCCAACGGGCTGCGCGTCGCGGTCGACGAAATGCCCGAGGTCGAATCGGCCTCTCTCGGTATCTGGGTCGCCTGTGGCACGCGCCACGAGACGGCCGAGCTTAACGGCATGGCGCACATGCTGGAGCACATGGCCTTCAAGGGCACGCGCAGCCGCTCGGCGCGTGCCATCGCCGAGGAGATCGAGAATGTCGGCGGCAGCCTCAACGCCTATACCGGCCGCGAGATCACCGCCTATCACGCCTCGGTCCTGAAGGAGGATGTCGGGCTCGGCGTCGAAATGATTTCGGACATCCTGCGCAACTCGGTGTTCGATCCCGACGAACTGCAGCGCGAGCGCGGCGTGATCCTGCAGGAGATCGGCCAGGCGCTCGACACGCCCGACGACGTGATCTTCGACCAGTTCCAGGAAACGGCGCTGCCCGGCCAGCCTTTGGGGCGGCCGGTGCTCGGCACCGCCGAGTCGGTCGAGGCGATCGGGCGCGATGATCTGTTCGCCTATCTGGCGCGCCACTACACGGCTTCCAATATGGTCCTGGCGGCGGCGGGGCGGGTCGAGCATGCCCAGATCCTCGACCTGGCGGAGAAGCATTTCGGCTCGGTGCCGCGCACGCCGGCCAATGCCGAGCGGCCGGTGCCGTTGAGCTATGTCGGCGGCGACGGCCGCGAGGTGCGCGTCCTCGAGCAGGCCCATCTGGTGCTGGGCTGCCAGGGCATCGGCTATCGCGACCCGGACTACTTCGCGCTCGCCGTCTATTCGACGCTGTTCGGCGGCGGCATGTCGTCCCGCCTGTTCCAGCGCATCCGCGAGGAGCGCGGCTTGGTCTACGGCATCCATTGCTTCAACACCGCCTATGCCGACGGTGGCCTGTTCGGCATCTATGCCGGCACCGGCGAGGACGATCTGGCGGAGCTCGTGCCGGCGGTGTGCGAGGAGTTCGCCGGCGTCGCCGGCAGCCTGACGACCGCCGAGCTGGTGCGTGCGCGCAACCAGATCAAGGCCGGCACGCTGATGGCGCTGGAATCGAGCGGCGCGCGCTGCGAGCAGGCGGCCCGCCATCTCATCATCCATGGCCGGCCGATTCCCTATGCCGAGATCGTGGCGCGCATCGAAGCGGTCGACGAGGAGGCGGTTCGCGGCGTCGCTCAACGGCTGCTGCAGGGCAGGCTGACGCTAGCCGCCCTTGGCCCGATCGACGGCCTCGAATCGCTCGACCGCATCACTGCCCGGCTGGCGGCGTAGCCCGGCGCCTTCCTCCCCGATTACAGGGGCATTTGCACATGGCAAAAAATGCCATCATCCCGAGCGGAGCCGCCCGAAGGGCGGCGCAGTCGAGGGACCTTTCTTGTTGATGCTACAAGAAGAAAGGTCCCTCCACTACGCCTCGCTACGCTCGGCTCCGGTCGGGATGACGGGCCTTTTTGCCATGTGCGAATGCCGTTCGTAATCGGGGGAGGCGAGCCCTTACGCCGGCCCTGGAGCCTGGTCGGGGTCGACGGCGCGCACCACGTAGGCGGCCGCCTGGGGTTGGTAGAGTTCCCACAGGAAGCGCAGCTCGACCAGCGGCTGGGAATTGAGGTCGACGCGAAGGTCGACATAGGGAAAGCTCTCGCGGTGAACAACGAGAAGGCCGGCGGACTTCAGTTGCTTCAGCTCACCGCCCGCCGCATCGCCGGCCTCGATGGCGCGCACGAGCCGTTCCGCCAGCTCGACATCCTCGTTCTCCTCGAAGGCCTCGACTATCGCGTCCACGACGGCGACATTTCGCAGGATGTTGCCGGCTGCGACGCAGTTGCGTCCAATCCGGCCCTTGGCAACCGAGACGATCCTGGCGCCGTTGAAAAATGCTCCCGTTCCATCGGCTGCGAGGACGGCGAGTTGCCGCCATGCAAGGTTGGAGTCCCGCTTCTCCAATCCATCGATGATGGCCTGGGGTGACGCGCCACCCTTGAGCTCTTCAAGGATCATGGGACCGAGACGCGGGTCGGTACGGTGTTGAGTCAGGACCGCGCCGACTCCGGGCTCCGCCCAGCAGCAGCGGCTACCGACGGCCATCGACGATGTCGCGACGACGGCGCCCAGCATTCCGGTCCTCGAGCAACGGCCTGCGATCGAGAAGGTCATGTCTACTCCTCTGCGTCACGCCGAAAGGGATCGGCTGGCTCCGCCAGGCCCATGTTGGCGCGCAGGGTCGTGCCGGGATAGTCCGGCGGACGCAGGCCGCGGCGCTGAAGCTCGGGCACCACCAGCTCGACGAAATCGCGCAGGCTGCGCGGCTGCACCGGCATGGAGAGCATGAACCCGTCGCAGGCCTTGCTGGTGTACCAATCCTCCATCACGTCGGCGACATGGCGGGCATCGCCCTTCACCGTGTTGCCGCCCATCGACGACAGGACGCGCTCGGCGGTGCGCCGCACGCTCAGCCCTTCGCGCGCCGCCATGTCGAGCACCGACCGGCCGATCGCGGTGCCGCCGACGCTCTCCTCGAGCTTCTGCGGCATCGGGCCATCGAGATCGGCCCCCGTCACGTCCAGGCCGACGAGCTTCGACAGGTAGCTGACGGCGAGCGCCGGCGAGATCAGCCCCTGCAGTTCCTCGTACAACGCGTCGGCCTCGGCGCTGGTGTGGCCAACGAAGACGCTCAGCGCCGGCAGGATGCGCAGAGCCTCCGGCGGCCGACCGTACTTGGGCATGCGGCCCTTGATGTCGGCGTACTCCGCCTGGGCCTGCGCCTTGTTGCTTGCGGTGCCGAACAGCCCTTCGCCGCCATAGGCCGCCAGCTCCTTGCCGGCATCCGATTGGCCGGCCATGAAGACCACCGGCTGGCCCTGCGGCGCGCGCGCCACGTTGAGCGGACCCTTGACCGCGAAGTGGTTGCCGCGATGGTTGGTCAGGCGCACGCGGGTCGGGTCGAGATATTGGCCGGTCGACTTGTCCTGAACGAAGGCATCGCTTGCCCACGAATCCCAGAGCGCACGTACGACATCGAGGCTCTCCCACGCCCGCTCGTAGCGCTCGAGGCGGCCCATATGCTCGTCGCGGCCGAAATTCTTGGCATCCTCGACGTACTGCGTCGTGACCAGGTTCCAGCCGGCACGGCCGCCGCTCAGATGGTCGAGCGAGGCGAACTTGCGGGCGATGGTGAAAGGTTCCTCGTAGGTCGTGGTCGTTGTCGCGACCAGGCCGATATGCCTGGTGTGCTGCGCCAGGGCGGCGAACAGGGTCACCGGCTCGAATACGGCCGGCCGATCGGACGGGCTGTTCGCCGCGAACAGGGCAGGCTTGTCCATCTGTCGCACGCCGTTGCCGTCGGCCAGGAACATCAGGTCCAGCATTCCGCGTTCGGCGATTTTGGCCATCTCGATCATGCAGTCGAGCCGCATGGTGGTCGTGGGAAACGAGTCGGGATGACGCCAGCCGCCAAGATGGCCGCCCAGCGCGCCGCCGGTGAAGCCCAGGATCATCGCCGAGCCATGCCTCATTGAAGGTTTCTACCGCATACGGGTCGAGCGAGTCGCGCGCCACACCGGCATGGCGCAGCGGCAGCGATGTTCGTGCCCGCTTGCCGCCAATAGAGAAAAGGTCCCTCGCCTACGGCGCCTGATGTGGTGAGCGCCGCAGGCGAGGGACCTTCGACTCTGACGGGTCGCGGCCGATCGATCAGGCCGCCTTGGCGAGCACGGGCGCCGGGGTGCTCTGGTTGCGCGGCGGCACGCCGATGGCGGCGCGTTCGTAGACCGCCTTTACCTCGGCGCTGCGGCGGATGAGGTTGTAGCGGAGCGAGGTGTAGAGGTTCACCGGGAAGGGCATGCGGGCGTCGAAGTCGATGATCAGCACGACCCGGGTCTGGTCGGTCTGGTTCTTGACCCAGTGTTCGCGCGTGTCGTCGAACACCAGAGGCTTGCCTTCCTCCCAGAAGAAATGACGCCCGCCGATCTCGATCCAACACTTCTCCGGCTCGGTCGGAACGATCAGCGGATAGTGGAAGCGGATCACGCCGGCTGCCGATCCGCGATGGGGCTCGATCTCGGCAAAACCGTGCAGGATGCTGAACAGCGCCGTGTGAACGCCGGGGATGCGCGAGATCGCGGCATAGGTGTCCGGCACCGCTGCGGTGTTTTCCTTGATCTCGTGGCCCCAGATCTTGAGCAGGAACGTCCGCCAGGCACGGCCCGGCACGTAGAGGTCGCGCGGATGGACCTCGTGCAGGGCGGGAATCTCTTCGTGATGGCTCAGGAGGTATTGGAGGTCGGCCTTGATCTTGTCGTGGCTTTTCTGCAGTTCGCCCAGCACCGGGAAGGCCTTCAGCGCATCATCGCCACCCAGCGGCAGCTTGGGCATGTTGCGCAAGATCCAGTCCGACATCTTGAGATTGAAATTTTCGATCGGCTCCTGGGGCACCCAGATGTTCTTGGTGAGATAGAAGCGTCCCTTTTGTCCGACGTTGCTGTTGGCGTCTGTTTCCATGTCCGATCCTGGCACGTCACTCTTTTTCAGGTGCAATTTCTTCTTAACGAGTGTGCAATTCAAGGCTGGTCGCAGGAGAACCGGCGCGGCGGACCGTCTCAATTTCCTACGTCAAGCCTCGGAAAGCATGTAAGAATTCCAAAGCTAGGTTACTATAATTCACGATGTTTCGCTTCGCTGACGTTCCGTTATCCCTGTCGGGCATGACCCGGATCACCGGGCGGCGGGTGTTCCTGCGGGCACCCACCATGGACGATTGGGCCGAATGGGCCGAGCTCCGGGCCCGCAGCCGGGCCTTCCTGACGCCCTGGGAGCCAACCTGGCCGGAGGATTCCCTGGGGCGGGATCATTTCCGTCGGCGACTGCGCCAGCAGGCGCGCGAATGGCGGTCCGGCGAGGCCTTCAGCCTCTTCGTGTTCACCAACGAGGGCCGGCGGTTGGCCGGCGGCATCAACCTCAGCAACGTCCGGCGCGGCGTCGCCCAGGCGGTGTCGGTGGGTTATTGGATGGGCCAGCCATTCGCCGGCCAGGGCCTGATGACGGACGCCCTGCGGGCGACTCTGCCATTCGTGTTCGACGATCTGCGGCTGCACCGCCTGGAGGCGGCATGCCTGCCGCACAACGAGCCCTCCAAGGCGGTCCTGGCTAAGGTCGGATTCCACGAGGAGGGCCTGGCGCGGCAGTACCTGCGCATCAACGGGCATTGGGCCGATCACCTGTTGTTCGCCCTGCTGCGTGCCGACTACGATGCCCTGCAGAGGACCGCCCGCTAGGCGGTCGGGAGAACGGGATGCGCAACCTCACGCCGGCCTCGATAACCCAGGCCTTTGCCGACTATAGCCGGAACGCACCGTCGGAGCGTACGCGGGTGCTGCTGGTCGATCTCGCCCGCCATCTTCATACCTTCGTGCGCGACAACAAGGTAACGCAGGCCGAGTGGAATGCGGCGATCGACGCCCTGACGCGCGCCACGCAGTTCACCGACGACAAGCGCAACGAATACATTCTGTTTTCCGACCTGCTCGGCGTCTCCTCGCTGGTCGACATGATCAATTCGGCGACCACGGGCACGCCGTCCTCGGTGCTCGGGCCGTTCCATATCGAGGGTGCCCCGGAGCTGGCGAACGGCGGCGATCTGTGGCGCGGACAGGTCGGCGAGCCGCTGGTCGTGAGCGGCAGGATCGCCGACGCGACGGGCGCGCCCGCCGCGGGCACGGTTCTCGCCCTTTGGCAGAATAGCGGCAACGGGCTCTATGCCCAGCAGGATACGACGCAGTCGCCGACCAACTACCACGCGCGCCTGACCGTGGCTCCCGACGGCAGCTTCGCCTTCTCGACGGTGCGGCCGGTGTCCTACACGGTGCCCGACGACGGTCCGGCCGGAGACATGCTGCGCGCGCTCGGCCGCGAGGCTTGGCGGCCGGCCCATCTGCACATGATCATCCACGCGCCGGGCCGTAAGCCCTTGATCACCGAGTTCTTTCCCGAGGACGACAAGTATCTCGACAGCGACGCGGTGTTCGGCGTGCGCGCCGGCTTGGTCGTGCCGTTCCATCGCCTCGCCGATCGCGCCGCGCTCCCGACCAACCTCGCGGCGCGCGACACCCTGCCGATGCCGGTCTGGACCGCCAGCCTCGACCTCACGCTGCCGGCGGCGTGATTTCATCCTCCTCCCCAGCTCCGCTGGCGGGTGTCCGCGTCTTCGCGGACGGAGGGGGCCAGCGCTGGGAGCGCGCCACTCCGATGGCGCTCTTCATGGTGATTACTCATCTCATGAGCGCCATCGGAGTGGCGCGCTCCCAGCCATGACCCCTACGTCGCCGTATGACGGCGACACCTTCCCAGCGGAGCTGGGGAGGAGGATGAAAGATTCTCACCTCAACCCGGCAAGGAACGCCGCGAGCAGCGGCGACCAGATCGCCTGGCCGTTGTCGCTGCCGGCCAGGGTGTGGCCGTCCCTGGCGAACGGGCCCAGCGCCTTGAGCGCGGCGTGGCCGCCGGCGCCGACATAGGCCTCGACCATGCGGCGGGCGAGGGCTGGCTCGAAGAAGCTGTCATTCCTCGTATAGATCCAAAGCATGGGCACGCGCGCCGTCGCCCCGTAGCGCGCCGCCGCTTTCACCAACGCCTCGGGCTGGCAATTGCCGATGCCGCCGCCGGGCAGGGGTTGATGGCCACCGCGGCCGCCGGCGAAGTTGATCATGCCCGGCACGCCCGGCGGATTGAGGCTCGACAGCGCCACCGTTGCCCAGCCGCCGGCCGATTGCCCGACCACGATGGTTCGATCGGTGGCCACGTACGACAGGGTGCGCATGTGGTCGATGGTCGCCCTGATGTCCGACGCGCCGTGCAGCCCTGCGGTGTAGTAGTCGGGTGCCGCGCAGCGTCCATAGGTCTCCGCCCAGTCGCCGCCCGTCTCGCCGTAGCCCCGGCGCAGCGGCAAGGCGACGACATAGCCGCGCGAGATGAACCAGGCCGAAAGCGAGGCGTAGATCGGGCGAAGACTGGCTCGCTCGCCCTCTGCCGGCGAGCCGTGATTGATGACGGCCAGCGGCCGTCTCGCCCCGTCGGAGGAACGCTTGACGGTGGTCACCAGGCTCGCGCCGCCGGCTGCCGGGACGCGGACGATTTCCTCACGGAAGGGCTGGGCATGGGCTGCAGATGACGCGAGAACGACGGCGAGCGCGACGATCAGCGCGCGCCGTCCCACCAATTCGTGAGTTTTGTCGCTCATGCTCTTCCGGACCGCGAGCGTCCCGCCCGCTCATGATCATGAGCGAGCGGGACGCTCGCGGTCCGGAAGAGCATGATATCAGCGTCCGCTGCGGCGGGCCGGCCGGCCGCGCGAGCCCGAGCCCGTGCGCACGCCGCGGAACACGCGGCTGTTCTGCATGCGGCCGAGATTGATGTTGGCGGTTGCCGCCACGGCCTGGCCGGGCAATTCGAGCTCGTTGGCCTCCAGGCGCCTGATCTCGTCGCGGATGCGCGCGGCCTCCTCGAACTCGAGGTTGGCGGCCGCGTCGCGCATGCGCTTCTCCAATTCGGCGATGTGCGTACGCAGATTGTGCCCGACGAGATGCACGTCGCCCGACACGCCCGTATCGACCGTGTAGTGGTCGCGCTCGGCAGTCGACTGCAGGATCTCGGCGATGTTCTTGCGCACCGACGCGGGCGTGATGCCGTGCGCCTTGTTGTAGGCCTCCTGCTTGGTGCGCCGGCGCTCGGTCTCGGCCATGGCGTACTTGATGGAGTCGGTCATGTGGTCGGCATAGAGGATGACCCGGCCGTCGACATTGCGCGCGGCGCGACCGATGGTCTGGACCAGCGACGTCGGCGAGCGCAGGAAGCCTTCCTTGTCGGCGTCGAGGATGGCGACCAGGGCGCATTCGGGGATGTCGAGGCCCTCGCGCAGCAGGTTGATGCCGACCAGCACGTCGAAGGCACCCAGCCGCAGGTCCCGAATGATCTCGATGCGCTCCAGCGTGTCGATGTCCGAATGCAGGTAGCGGCAGCGGATGCCGGCCTCGTGCATGTACTCGACGAGGTCCTCGGCCATGCGCTTGGTCAGCACGGTGACCAGCACGCGCTGGCTCTTCTTGGCGCAGTCGCGGCATTCGGCGATCAGGTCGTCGACCTGCTTGTCGACCGGACGGATGATGACCGTCGGGTCGATCAGGCCGGTCGGGCGGATCACCTGCTCGATGAAGATGCCCTGGGTGCGCTCCATCTCCCACGGTCCGGGCGTAGCGCTGACGAACATGGTCTGCGGACGCAACGCCTCCCATTCCTCGAACTTGAGCGGCCTGTTGTCGATCGCCGAGGGCAGGCGGAAGCCGAACTCGGCGAGCACGCTCTTGCGATTGAAGTCGCCGCGGAACATGCCGCCGATCTGCGGCACCGTGACGTGGCTCTCGTCGACGATCAGCAGCGAGTTCTCGGGGAAGTACTCGAACAGGGTGGGCGGCGGCTCGCCGGGCTTGCGGCCGGTGAGGTAGCGCGAATAGTTCTCGATGCCGGCGCAGGCGCCCGTCGTCTCCAGCATCTCGATGTCGAACAGCGTGCGCTGCTCGAGCCGTTGCGCTTCGAGCAGGCGGCCGGCGCGGTTGAACTCGTCGAGCCGCTGCTTGAGGTCGGACTTTATCTGCTCGATGGCCTTCTGCATGGTCGGCCGCGGCGTCACATAGTGGCTGTTTGCGTAGACCACGATGTCGGACAGCGTCGCCGTCTTCTCGCCGGTCAGCGGGTCGAACTCGACGATCGATTCGATCTCGTCCCCGAACATCTCGATGCGCCAGGCCTTGTCCTCGTAGTGCGCCGGGAACAGGTCGACCGTATCGCCGCGCACCCGGAAGGTGCCGCGCTGGAAGGCGTTGTCGTTGCGCTTGTATTGCTGCTCCACGAAGCGGCGCAGCAGAGTGCTGCGATCGGTCCTTTCGCCCTTGGCCAGGCGGAAGGTCATCGTTTGGTAGTTCTCGAGCGGCCCGATGCCGTAGATGCACGAGACCGAGGCGACGATCACGACGTCGTCGCGCTCCATCAAGGCGCGCGTCGCCGAATGGCGCATGCGGTCGATCTGCTCGTTGATCGACGAATCCTTCTCGATGTAGGTGTCGGTACGCGGCACATAGGCTTCGGGCTGGTAGTAGTCGTAGTACGAGACGAAGTACTCGACGGCGTTTTCCGGGAAGAAGCCCTTCATCTCGCCGTAGAGCTGCGCCGCCAGAGTCTTGTTCGGCGCCAGCACCAGGCTCGGGCGATTTTGCGAGGCAATCACGTTGGCCATGGTGAAGGTCTTGCCCGACCCGGTGACGCCGAGCAGAACCTGGTCGCGCTCGCCGCCGGCCACGCCCTCGCGCAGCTGACGGATCGCCTCGGGCTGGTCGCCGGCCGGATTGTAGTCGGAGACCAGCTTGAACGGCTTGCCACCGACGCCGGCGGGCCGTCGCTGGACGTAGGGCATCAACAGGGGAACGGTTGAAACCGCGAGATTCTTTCGGGGCATGGCCTGCATTATATGATGCCCGGTCGGCGGCGCGGCAATGCTAGCGTCGGCGCCGCGATGCCCGACCTGCTGGCCGTTTCCTTCCTGATCAGTGCTGCCATTGCCTGCATCGCCGGCATGGTACGGGGCTTTGCCGGATTCGGGGCGGCAATGCTGATGACTCCCGTTTTCTCAGCCCTGCACGGGCCGGCCATCGGCGTTGCGCTTTGCCTGCTGCTGGAGATCGTGGTCGCCCTGCCGCTGGTGCCGGGCGTGCTCCACCTGGTCGACTGGCGCCGCACCGGCCTGCTGCTGGTGGCCGCCGCAGTCGGGGTTCCGGTCGGCAACCTGGTGCTGACCTGGTCCGAGCCGGCGCCGATGCGCTGGGCCATCTCGGCGATCGTGCTCGGGGCCGTCGGCCTGCTGGCCAGCGGCTGGCGATTCTCCGGCAAGCCGCGCGGCACGACGACGTTGGCTGCGGGCGTCAGCAGCGGCTTTCTCAACGGGCTTGCCGGCATGGCCGGTCCGCCGATCGCCTTCTATTACCTCGCAGGTGACGAAACCGTGACACGGGTTCGGGCCAATCTCACCACATACTTCGTTTTTGTCGATCTGATTGCGCTGGTGACTTTTCTTTCCCGCGACTTGGTCGACCTGAGCACTGGCATCCTGGGCGCCTGTCTCGCGCCTGCCGTCATTGTCGGCGGCGTGCTGGGCGGCCGGCTGTTTCCGCTGGCCAGCGAGGCGTTTTACCGTCGGCTTGCGCTCATGCTGTTGGTCGGCGTGGCGATCGGGGCCTTGATCCTGTAAGCCGGACGTCGTAGCGGAGCGGACATGACGATCTGGCAAAGAATTGTCGACGGGGCGACACGTCTTGCCAACGGTGAGTCGATCGGCTCGCTGCTCGGCCTCAGCGCACCGTCCGACGATGGCGTGCATCCCGGCTTGCGCCAGGTGGGCTTCACCATCGGCGTGATCGCGCTCGGCGCCAAGATGGCCCGCGCCGACGGGCCGGTGTCGGAAATCGAGATGGAGGCCTTCCGCGAGTTCTTCCACGTGCCGGCCGGAGAGGAGAAGAACGTCGAGCGGTTCTTCAACCTGGCGAAGCGCGACGTCGCCGGATTCGAGACTTACGCCCGCCAGGTCGCAGAATTGTTTCCCGATGCGCCGGAGATCCTGGAGAACGTGCTGGAGGGGCTGTTCGCCATCGCCAAGGCCGACGGGCCGGTCGATGCGGCCGAGGCCGACTACCTCGCCAAGGTGGCGCGGCTGTTCGGACTCGACAGCAACCGCTTCGAGCGCGCCAAGGCGGCTGCGCTGGGGGTGATCGAATGCGAGCCCTGCGTCGTGCTCGGCATCGATCCACTGGCGACCGACGAGCAGATCCGAGAGGCCTGGCTGCGCCAGGTGCGCGCCCATCATCCCGACAGGCTGATCGCGCAGGGGCTGCCGGAGGAAGCGATCGCGATCGCCAACCGCAAGGTCGCGCTGATCAACGATGCCTACGATCGCCTGAGGCGCCAGCGCGGCCTTGTGCCGGCCTGAGCCAGAGGCCGCCAGCGTGCAACCGATCGACCTGCCGTCGCCCAACCACGCCGCGCGACCGGCGGGTGGTCCGATCGACATTCTTGTCCTGCACTACACAGAACTGCCGCTAGAAGAGTCGCTTGCCATCCTGCGCGACGATGGGACGGCCCAGCGTGTCAGCGCCCACTATGTCCTCGACCTCGACGGCACGCCCTATCACCTGGTGCCGGAGGAGCGCGCCGCCTGGCATGCGGGTCGCTCGCACTGGCGCGGTCGCGACGCGCTCAACGCCACGTCGATCGGCATCGAGATCGTCAACCTGCACGGCGATCTGCATGATTATCCAACGCGCCAGATCGAGGCATTGATCGAGCTTTGCCACGACATCGTCGCGCGACATCCGGCCATTGCGTCGCGCAACGTCGTCGGCCACTCCGACATTGCGCCCAAGCGCAAGATCGATCCCGGCCGACGTTTCCCGTGGGCGGTGCTGGCGCAGTCCGGCATCGGCCTGTGGCCGCGCGAAGCCCGGGGGAAGCTCGAAGGCGACGTGCAGGCTGCCCTGCAGCGGTTCGGCTACTCGCCAGCCGTCGAGGTCGAGACGGCCGACATCATCGCCGCCTTTCAGCGGCGCTTCCGGCCGAACCTCGTCGACGGCATTGCCGACGACGAGACACGCGGGTTGCTCGCCGATCTGCTTGACCAGATCGGCTGCGCACCCTAGCTAGCTGGAGTCAGACGGCCGGATGGCTGCGCTGGCTGGGCAACCAGCCGGTGAGGAAAGTCCGGGCTCCACGGAGACACGGTGCCGGATAACGTCCGGCGGGGGTGACCCCAGGGAAAGTGCCACAGAAAACAGACCGCCTGTCCGGCTCGCCGGATCGGCAAGGGTGAAATGGTGGGGCAAGAGCCCACCGCGCGACCGGCAACGGGAGCGGCACGGCAAACCCCACCGGGAGCAAGACCAAATAGGGGCGGCACGCCGGGCAACCGGCAGCGGTGTTTCCGCGTCGTCGCCCGGGTCGGTCGCGCGAGGCGCCCGGTAACGGGCGTCCCAGAGGAATGGCCATCTCCCGCCTTCGGGCGGGGACAGAACCCGGCTTACAGGCCGTCTGACCTGCATTTGCTCGCCCCAACGGAGCGGACACAACGCCCTTCGGGCGCTCCTCCGGATGAGGTCCCCCTCAATTTTAACGCCTATGGGGGCACCTCCCCCGATTACGGGGGAGGGATTCGCGATGTGTCCACCCCGTGGTTTCGTCCCTAAACGGACGAACTTTCGACTCACCTTCGTGAACTTTCGACACACTGTCGCGAAATTTTCGCCTCAGGTGTGGCGAATCCACAACACTAGCTCTTGCGTTGGAAACTGGTGAGAGCACAATAGATGTGGTGGTTAAGGTCTTCAAATTCCATGCAAATCGTCGAATGGCATTGCTTCCCTGAAATTCCCGTGATATCCCATTACATCCCGTGTAGCAGACGACGCAGGAGCGTGGGGCACCGGCGGCGGGATTCAGAGGGACTCGGCCGTGGCATTTCGGTCGGAAATCCTGATCAAACTCGACAAGAAGGGCCGGGCGCTGCTGCCTGCCGCCTTTCGCGACGAGCTGCCGGCCGACGATCGGAGCGCCTTCGTGCTTTATCACTCGCCGAATCTGACGGGGGTCGTGAACGGCAACTCGCGCAAGGGGTTCGATGCGATGCTTGACCGGCTGCGCCTGGAGGCCCTCGGCCCCAAGGGCGCCCTCAAGGTGGCGCTCGACGACGAGGAATTCGATCCGGCCGGCTACCTTTCGGCGAGCTCGCGAACGGTCGCCATGGAGCCCGATGGCCGCTTCACCATGCCCGGCGAGTTCGCCGAGGCGCTCGAGGCGACCGACGGCGTGATGCTGGTCGGCAAGGGCGACAAGTTCCAGCTGTGGAATCCGCGGCAGTGGCAGGCCAGGCGCGAGGTGGACCGCACCAGGATGGCGGCTTTCGTGCGCAGCCTTGCGGCGGGTGATCCGAGGGGCGACGCATGAGCGAGCTCCGGCACATTCCGGTGATGGTCCGCGAGGTCATCGAGGCGCTGCGGCCGCGCGCCGGCGGCCGCTATCTCGACGGCACCTTCGGCGCCGGCGGCTACAGCGCGGCGATGCTCGACAGCGCCGCCTGCCAGGTCATCGCGCTCGATCGCGATCCCGATGCCATCGCCGCAGGCCAGGTGCTGGCCGAGCACTATGGCGAAAGGCTGCGCCTGATCGAAGGCCGCTTCGGTGACATGAGCGAGCTGCTCGCCGCCGAGGGCGTCGACGAGGTCGACGGCGTGACGCTCGATCTCGGCGTGTCGTCGATGCAGCTCGACGAGGCCGGTCGCGGATTCTCTTTCCGTACCTCCGGGCCGCTCGACATGCGCATGGAGCGCAGCGGACCATCCGCCGCCGATCTGGTGAACGAGGCGGATGAAGCCGAGCTCGCCGACATCATCTGGCGCTATGGCGAGGAGCGGCGCAGCCGACGGGTCGCGCGGGCCATCGTCGAGGCGCGCCGGCACAAGCGGATCGAGACGACGGGCGAGTTGGCGGAGATCGTGCGGCGCGCGGTCGGGCCCCAGGGCAGGGACGAGAGCGACCCGGCGACGCGCACTTTCCAGGCATTGCGCATCGCCGTGAACGACGAGCTGGGCGAGCTCGAGCGCGGTCTGCTCGCCGCCGGGCGTGTGCTGACGCCAGGCGGTCGTCTGGCGGTGGTCTCGTTCCATTCGCTCGAGGATCGCGCGGTCAAGGACTTCGTGCGCAGTCGAGCCGGCCGCGTGTCCGGTCCATCGCGGCACCTGCCGCCGGTCGAGAGCCGCGCCCCCGAGCTGCGCGACCTGACGCGCAAGCCGATGGTGCCGTCGCCGACCGAAATTGCCGCCAATCCGCGCGCCCGCTCGGCGCGGCTGCGGGTTGCCGAGAAGATTGCGACCGGTCCTGTCCAGGCCAATCCGATCGGGGCCGGACCGATCGGAGCCGGGCCGATCGGAGCAGGTGCGGCATGATCCATCGCGGGCTCCTGTTCTGGTCGGTCGCTGCCGTCGCGACGGCGGTGGGCCTGTTCGCGGTCAAGTACAAGGTGCAGGACCTCGAGGAGCGCATCGACCGCACCAATTACAAGATCATCGAGAGCCAGCAGGCGACGCACATCCTGCGCGTCGAATGGGCTCACCTGAACGAGGCCGAGCGCATCGAGCGACTGGCCGGCAAGTATCTCCAACTCGAGCAGGCCTCGATCAAGCAGGTCATCCGGCTCGAATCGAAAAAACCAGAATCTGTCCCCCCGCGGCGCGATCCACCATCTTCCCCCCCACGTACGGGCAACGACGTCCCCTCGTCGCCTTTGCCCGGTGGTGGTCGCTCCGCAGCGGAGGCCGGCAGCCCCTCGCCGGCCTCCGCACCCCCTCCCGGGCGTTCATCCGGACCCACGACGCCCCCTCGACCGGCCCCGATTCAAGAGCCGGCTACAGCGGGTCCGGTTGGCGAAGGCCAAAGCACCGTGACTTCCATCGATGAAATCCTCTCGAGAAACGAAGGGGGCCGTCGGTGAAGCTCTGGCGCAAGAAGGCCTCGCCCGACCCGGCCGCCGCGGCGAACGCGGCGGCCGGCACGCGTTATGGGTCGCCGCAGGATCGCCTGAAGGGTGACGTGCAGGAGACCGCCCGCCAGCGCCTCGTCGTCGCCTCGGCGATCTTTGCCGTGGTCTTTGTCGCGGTCGCGCTGCGCATGTCGTACGTGTCGATATTGCGCGACGGCGCCGAGCCGACGCAGCGTGTGGCCGCACGCGGCGGATCGATCCAGTCGGAGCGTGCCGACATCGTCGACCGCAACGGCGCGGTGCTGGCCACCTCGGTGCCGGTGATGTCGGCCTTCCTCAATCCGCGGCTGCTGATCGACCCACAGGATGCGGCGCGAAAGATCGTGAGCGCGCTCCCCGATCTCAAGTACCAGGAGGTGCTGGAGAAGCTCGACCCCGAGAAGACGTTCGTCTGGATCAAGCGCGGGATGAGCCCGCGCGAGCACGACCTGGTCAATCGGCTTGGCATCCCGGGGCTGGAGTTCCAGGCCGAGGAGCGGCGCATCTATCCGCAGGGCACCGTGGCGGCGCACATCCTGGGCTATGCCAGCATCGACAACGCCGGACTGGCCGGAGTCGAACGCTACTTCGACCAGCAGCTTCAGAGCGGCGAGACCATCCAGCTCGCCATCGACCTGCGCCTGCAGCGCATGATCGAGCGCGAGATGGTCCGCGCGGTGCAGAAATTCTCGGCGATCGGCGCCACGGCAATCGTCATGGATGCGACCAACGGCGAGATTCTCGCCATGGCGTCCCTGCCGACATACGATCCCAACAGCGCCAAGACCATCACCAGCGAGGCGCTGTTCAACCGTGCCACGCTCGGCGTCTACGAGCAGGGGTCGACCTTCAAGATCTTCAACACGGCGATGGCGCTCGACACGGGCCGAGTCAACCTGACGACAGTCTACGACGCGACCTCGCCGATCCGGATCGACCGCTTCACCATCAACGACGATCATCCGCAGCGCCGGCCGCTCAACGTCTCCGAACTCTTCAAGTTCTCGTCCAATATCGCGTCGGCCAAGATGGCCGTCGATATGGGTATCGAGACCCAACGGGCCTTCATGGACAAGATCGGGTTCCTGAAGCCGCTGCGCACCCAGCTCCCCGAGGTCGCCGCGCCGCTTTATCCGCGGCACTGGAAGACGATCAACGCCATGACGATCGCCTTCGGGCACGGCCTCTCGGTGACGCCGCTGCATCTGGCGAACGGCTCGGCGGCGGTGGTCAATGGCGGCATTCTCTACTCGCCGAGCCTGGTCAAGCGCACTGCCGCCAGCGAGCCGGGCCGCCGCATCATCCAGGCCAAGACGTCGACCTTGATGCGGCAGTTGCTGCGGCTCAATGCCGTCGAAGGCACTGGCAAGAAGTCCGACGTGCCGGGCTACGAGGTCGGGGGCAAGACCGGCACCGCCGAGAAGGCGTCGCGCGGCGGCTATCGCCAGAAGGCCCTGATCAGCACGTACGTCGGCATGTTCCCGATGAACGACCCCAAGTTCGTCGTGCTGGTCTCGCTCGACGAGCCCAAGGGCATCGCCGAGACCGGCGGCTACGCCACCGCCGGCATGGTGGCTGCACCGAGCGTCAAGGTCATCATCGAGAACATCGTGGCGCTCTATGGCATTCTGCCGAGCGACCCGAAGGAGGGACAGCCGCCGATCGCAATCGCCTCGATGCCAATACCGTCGGCGTCTCTGCCGCAGCAATTCGCACCGGTAAGCGCCCGTTATCGCGGTTCACAGGAACAACGCAAAGCCCTGCCCGTGCGGCCCGGCCCGAACCAGACGGCGGCCGCCCCCGCAGCGGGGGCGGGTCGCGTTGCTGCTGAGTGAGCTCATGCGCGGCACCTCCGGGGTCGATGACGCCCGCGCGCCGAGCACATTGCCAGACCATGCCGACAAATCCGGCCTGCAGGGACAACCCGATCCCGATCTCGCCGGCCTGACCCTCGACTCGCGCAAGGCCAGGCCGGGCTACCTGTTCGCAGCTCTGGCGGGCTCGCATCAGGACGGAGCCGCCTATGTTTCCGACGCGGTGAGCCGGGGCGCGACAGCGATTCTCGCCGCGACCGATGCCGTCCTGCCGCCGCTCGATCCTGCCATCGTCGTCGTGCGCGACGCCAATCCACGCCGGCGGATCGCTCTGATGGCAGCTTCATTCGCCGGGTTGCAGCCGGCCACCATCGCGGCCGTCACCGGCACTAACGGCAAGTCCTCGACCGTGCACTTCGTGCGCCAGGTCTGGACGGCGCTCGGCCAGGCTGCAGCGAGCGTCGGCACGCTCGGCATCATGTCGCCGGGATTCAAGCGCGCGGCAGGACTGACCACGCCCGATCCGGTGCAGCTTCACGAGGATCTCGCGACCTTGGCGCGCGAAGGCGTCGATCATCTCGCAATCGAGGCGTCGAGCCATGGCCTCGACCAGCATCGCCTCGACGGACTGCGTCTGTCGGCGGCCGCCTTCACCAACCTGACGCACGAGCACCTCGACTATCATTCATCGATGGACGCCTACTTCGCGGCCAAGGCGCGGCTGTTCGACGAGTTGCTGCCGGGCGGCGGAACCGCCATCGTCAATGCCGACAGCGATCGCGCCGCGGCGGTCGTCGAGATTTGCCGCCGCCGCGGCGTGCGGTGTTGGAGCTATGGCGTCGACGGCCGCGAGTTCCGCCTGCTCGGCGACGTGCCAGTGGCCACCGGCCAGCATCTGACCCTCGAGGTGCTGGGCCGGCGGTTGGAGGTCGAGCTGCCGCTGGTGGGCGGTTTCCAGGCGTCGAATGCGCTTGCCGCGCTCGGCTTGGTGATTGCCACCGGCGGTGACGCGGAGCGCGCCGTTGCAGCGCTGGCGCGGCTCAGCGGTGCGCCGGGCCGTCTTCAGCTCGTCGCCCGGCATCGCTCGGGCGCGGCCGTGTATGTCGACTACGCCCACAAACCCGAAGCGCTCGCCACCGTGCTCGCCACAATGCGGCCCTTTGCCAAGGGGAAGCTGGTCGTCGTGTTTGGTTGCGGCGGCGATAGGGATCGGGCCAAGCGGCCTGTCATGGGTGAGATTGCCACGCGTCTCGCCGACCTTACTCTTGTCACCGACGACAATCCGCGCAGCGAGGCGCCGGAGGCGATCCGGGCCGAGATCGTCCGCGGCATCCCGGGTGATCGCCGGAACTGGATCGAGGTGAGAGACGGTCGCCACGTCGCCATCGAGCAGGCCATGTCGGCGCTATCCGCGCCCGACGATCTCCTGCTGATCGCCGGCAAGGGCCACGAGACCGGGCAGACGATCGCCGGCGTGACCCATCCGTTCGACGATGCCGAGGTAGCGCGGGAGTTCGCGGAGGCGGTGACGTGAGCGCGCTGTGGACCTCCGACGAGGTCGTGCGCGCCATTTCGCCGGTGGCGTTGACGGGGCCGTTCGAGGCGAGCGGCGTCACCTTCGACAGCCGCGCCGTGGCGCCGGGTGACCTTTTCTTTGCCCTCGCCGGCGAAACCACCGACGGCCATGCGTTCGTGGCCGACGCCTTGAAGCGCGGGGCGGCCGCCGCCGTGGTCTCGCGCGATGTCCCGGGCGCCGCAGGCAACCTCGTCCGTGTGCCCGACACGATGAAGGCGCTGGTCGACCTCGGGCGCGCCGGGCGGCAGCGCAGCACCGCGCGTATCGCCAGCGTCACCGGATCGGTCGGCAAGACCAGCACCAAGGATGCACTGCGCGTGCTCCTGTCGGCGCAGGCCCCGACGTCGGCCAGTGCGGCGAGCTTCAACAACCATGTCGGCGTCCCGGTCAGTCTCTGCCGTCTGCCGCGCGAGGCGCGCTATGGCGTGTTCGAGATCGGCATGAATCACGCCGGCGAGATCGAGCCGCTGGCCCGCCAGGTCGAGGCCCATGTCGGCGTGATCACCACGGTGGGGCCGGTCCATGTCGGCTATCTCGGCTCGGAAGAAGCGGTGGCCGACGAGAAGGCCTGCCTGTTCGCCGGCATGGCGGAGGGTGCGGCAGCGGTGCTCAATGCCGACATTGTCCACTACGAGCGGCTGGCCGGACACGCGCGCCGCTTCGGCGTCTCGCGCATCGTGCGATTTGGACGCAGCGAGGCGGCCGAAGCGCGGCTTGTTTCGTGCTCGCTGCAGGATTCGGGAAGCGATGTTGTCGCGTTGATTCACGGCCGTCGCATCGAGTATCGCCTTGGTGCCGCGGGTGAACACTGGGTGCTGAACAGTCTGGCTGTGCTGGCGGTCGTCGAGGCGCTCGGGGCCGACGTCGACACGGCGGCGTCCAAGCTCGCGACAGTCGGCGCGTCGCCCGGCCGTGGCGCGCGGCGCATGCTCAAGTTTGGCGGCGGCACGGTCGAGCTGCTCGACGAGAGCTACAACGCCAACCCGATGTCGGTGCGGGCGATGCTGGCGGTGCTGGCGCGGACCGAGCCTGTCGGAGCTGGGCGGCGCCTGCTGGCGATGGGCGACATGCGCGAGCTCGGCGAGGGGGCGGACGAGTACCACGGCGGGCTGGCTGACGCCGTCGCAGCGAGCGGGGCGGCCAAGGTCTTCCTCTGCGGGCCGCACATGGCGGCGCTGTGGCGGCGGCTGGCGCCCGGGCAGCGCGGCGTGCACCGGCCGGATTCGCAATCACTCGCCGGCGAGGTCGCGGCGGCGCTGCGGGAGGGGGACGTCATCGCGGTGAAGGGTTCGCTGGGCTCGAAAATGAAGGTCGTCGTGGATGCCATCCTGGCGGCCAGCGGTGGAGAGACGGGGCGCTAGGATGTTCTACAACCTTCTCTACCCGCTGGCCGACGTGTTCGGGCCGCTCAACCTTTTCCGCTACCTGACCTTCCGCTCGATTGCGGCATTCCTGACCGCGCTCGTGCTGAGCTTCCTGATCGGCGGCGGGCTGATCCGCTGGCTGCGCAGCAAGCAGGGGCAGGGCCAGCCGATCCGTAACGACGGCCCGGCGAGCCATCTGGTGACCAAGAAGGGCACGCCGACCATGGGCGGGCTGTTGATCCTGATCACCCTCACCACGGCAACGCTGCTGTGGGCCGACCTCACCAACCGCTATGTCTGGATCGTGCTCGGCGTCACCCTGGCGTTCGGGGCCGTCGGCTTCTGGGATGATTTCCTGAAGGTCACCAAGCTCAATCCCAAGGGCGTTCCGGGCAAGATCAAGCTCGTCTTCTCGATCGCCGCCGCCGCCTGGGCGGCATGGCTGATCGCGCAATCCTCGCCGGCGCCGTTGCGCTACATGCTGGCGGTGCCCTTCTTCAAGGACTTGCTGGTGCCGCTCACGGTCGTCGGCTTCGTGGCGTTCGCCGTCGTGGTGATGGTCGGTGCATCCAACGCCGTAAATCTGACCGACGGGCTCGATGGCCTGGCGATCGGTCCGGTGATCATGGCGTCAGCGGTGTTTGGCCTGATCGCCTACGTGGTCGGCAACACCATCCTCACCAACTACCTTTATCTCCACCACGTTCCGCGCACGGGCGAGTTGGCGGTGCTGCTCGCCGGGTTGATCGGCGCCGGTCTCGGGTTCCTCTGGTTCAACGCCCCGCCGGCCATGGTCTTTATGGGCGATACCGGCTCGCTGGCATTGGGAGGTGCGCTGGGCGCGGTGGCGGTTGTCACCAAGCACGAGATCGTGCTCGCCATCGTCGGCGGCCTGTTCGTGCTCGAGACCGTCTCGGTGATCGTCCAGGTCATGTCCTTCAAGCTGACCGGCAAGCGGGTGTTCCGCATGGCGCCGTTGCATCATCACTTCGAGCAGAAAGGCTGGGCCGAGCCGACGATCGTCTTCCGTTTCTGGATCATCGCCGCCATCCTCGCGATGGCCGGCCTTGCCACCTTGAAGCTTCGGTGACCGCATGATCGATCTCGCCGTGCTCGAAGGGTTGTCGTTCGTCGTGCTGGGGCTGGCGCGCTCCGGCCTGGCGACGGTGCGCGCCCTGCAGGCGGCCGGCATCGACTGCATCGCCTGGGACGACAATGCCGTGTCGCGCGCCGTGGCGGAGAAGGCCGGCATGCCGGTGGCCGATCCGGCATCGATCGACTGGTCGCGCCGGACGGCGCTGATCATCAGCCCTGGCATTCCCAACCGGCTGCCCAAGCCGCATCCGGTGGCGAGCGCCGCCCGCGCGGCCGGCAAGCCGATCATCTGCGACATCGAACTCCTCGCCCGCGCCCAGCCGCAGGCGCGTTTCGTCGCCATCACCGGAACCAACGGCAAGTCGACGACGACGGCGCTGATCGGCCATATCCTCGGCCAGGCTGGCCTCGCCTGCGAAGTCGGCGGCAATATCGGCCGCGGCGCGCTCGATCTCGCGCCGCTCGGGGCGGGCGGAACCTACGTGCTGGAGATGTCGTCCTACCAGCTTGAGCTGCTGCAGACCTTCCGCGCCAACGCGGCGGTGTGGCTCAACATCACACCGGACCATATCGACCGCCACGGCGATCTCGCCGGCTACATCGCCGCCAAGGAGCACATCTTCGACCGCCAGCAACCGGGCGACTGCGCCGTGATCGGCATCGACGATGAGCCGTCGCGCGCCGTCTACCGCCGGATGGCGGCGCGCCCGGGCATTGCCGCGGTTCCGGTCGGCCTGGGAACGTCGAGAGGTGGCGTGTCGTTCAGCGCCGGCCGACTGGTCGATATCGACGGCCATGCCGCCGATTTCGCCGACGTGCCGACCCTGCCCGGCGATCACAATGCGCAGAATGCTGCCTGCGCCTGGGCAGTGTGCCGCTGGCTCGAGGTGCCGCGTGACAGGATTGCCGCCGGGCTCAGGAGCTATCCTGGGCTGCCGCATCGCCAGGAGCAGGTCGCAGAGGTCGGCGCCGTCATCTACGTCAATGACAGCAAGGCCACCAACGCCGACGCCACGGCGCGCGCCTTGTCGTCCTATCGCGACATCTACTGGATCCTGGGCGGGCAGGCGAAGGAGGGCGGCGTGGCGCCGCTGGCAGGCTACTTCGATCGCATCCGGCACGCCTTCCTGATCGGTGAGGCGACCGAGCTGTTCGCCGGCCAGCTTGAGGGCAAGCTTGCCTACAGTCGCTGCGGCGATCTGCAGTCGGCGCTCGAGGCGGCGCACGGGCAGGCGCAGCGCGACCGCGCGGCGCGAGGCGGCCGGCGCGGCGTCGTCCTTCTCTCGCCGGCCTGCGCTTCGTGGGATCAGTGGAAGAGCTATGAGCATCGTGGCGATGCGTTCCGCGCCATGGCTCGCGCCCTGCCGGGGGCGCGTCAGTTGGGGAGGGCGGCGTGATTCAGGTACCCCGCGACGATCGCAGCGTCATCGGCCAGTGGTGGTGGACCGTCGATCGGTGGTCGCTCGGCGGCATCCTGGCGATCATGGCGTTCGGCGTGCTGCTGACTCTTGCCGCCTCGCCGCCGGCGGCCGAGCGCATCGGCGCCGACACCTTCGTTTTTGCCCGGCGTCAGTTCCTCTTCCTGCCGCTGGCGCTGGTGCTGATGCTGGCGATCTCGCTGGCCTCGCCGCGGCACATTCGCCGGTTGGCGCTGATGGTGTTCTGCGGCAGCATCGTGCTGCTCGCGGCGACCTTCGTCATCGGTGTCGAGATCAAGGGCGCGCGCCGCTGGATTTCGGTGCCCGGCCTGTCGACCTTGCAGCCCTCCGAGTTCGTCAAGCCCAGCCTGGCGGTGATCTCGGCGTGGCTGCTGGCGCAGAGTCGCGCCGAGCGCCGGGCGCCGGGCTACATCCTGTCGACCCTGCTGGTCGGCGGGGTGCTCGCCCTGCTGGTGATGCAGCCCGATCTCGGCATGAGCGTCGTCGTCGCCATGGTGTGGGCCGTTCAGCTCTTCGTCGTCGGCCTGCCGGTGTGGATTGCCGCCATCGGCGCGATCGGCGGCGCCGCGTCGCTGGTCGGCGCCTACTTTGTCTTCCAGCACGTGCGCAGTCGCTTCGACCGTTTCCTCGATCCGTCGTCGGGCGACAACTACCAGGTCAACACCGCGCTCGAAGCCTTCATGAACGGCTCGCTGTTCGGCCGCGGACCGGGCGAGGGCACGGTGAAAGCGCAGCTGCCCGACGCGCACACCGACTTCATCATGGCCGTCGCCGGCGAGGAATTCGGCCTGATCGTCTGCCTGATGATCCTTGCCCTGTTCGCCTTCGTGACCCTGCGGTCGCTGTCACGCGCCTCGAAGGAGACCAGCCTGTTCATAACCCTGGCCGCGACCGGCCTTGCCGTTCAGTTCGGTCTGCAGGCCGCCATCAACATGGCCTCGACGATTCAGCTGATTCCCGCCAAGGGCATGACGCTGCCTTTCGTCTCCTATGGCGGTTCGTCGGCGCTGGCGATGGCGATCTGCATCGGCATGCTGCTGTCGCTGACGCGTGAGCACGCCGGCCTGCGCGAGGCGGTGTGATGACGGAGCCGCGCCCTGTCGTCCTGGCGACCGGCGGCACCGGTGGCCACGTGTTTCCGGCCGAGGCCTTGGCGGGCGAACTCGAGGCGCGCGGCGTGCCGTTCGCCCTGGTGACCGACGCACGCGGCCGTCAGTGGCAGGGGGCGCTGGCGCGCCGGCCGATCCACTATGTCCATTCGGCCAGCCCGACCGGCTCGCCGGTCCGTCGCGCGATAGCCGTGCTGTCGCTGGCACGCGGGCTGCTCGATGCCTGGTGGGCGCTCGGGCGCATCCATCCCTCGGCCGTGGTCGGCTTCGGCGGCTATGCCTCGGTGCCCACGATGATCGCCGCCCGCCTGCGCCGGCTGCCGGCCGTGCTGCACGAGCAGAACGCCGTGCTGGGCAAGGCCAACCGCCTGGTGCAGGGCGGCGCGGCGCGGGTGGCGACGTCGTTCAGCGCGACGCGCCATATCGGCGAGGGCGATCGGCGGGCGCGCCTGGTCGGCAACCCGGTGCGCGAGCCGGTGCGCGCGCTGCGCGGCTCGCCCTATCGTCCGCCCGGCGAGGGCCGCGTCATCGATCTCGTGGTGTTCGGCGGCAGCCAGGGGGCGGCTTCGTTCGGCAAGGTGGTACCCGATGCCTTGCTGTCTCTGCCCGCGGCGATCCGCCGACGGCTCCGCGTCGTCCAGCAGTGCCGGCCCGAGGATCTCGGCGCCGTGCGCGAACGCTACGGCAAGGCCGGCATGGTAGTCGAGCTGGCGCCGTTCTTCGCCGACCTGCCGCAGCGCATCGCCGCGGCGCACCTCGTGATCGGCCGTGCCGGCGCCTCGACGGTGGCCGAGCTGGCGACGATCGGACGACCGGCGATCCTGGTGCCGTATCCCTACGCCGCCGACGATCATCAGACGGCCAACGCCCGTGCCTTCGCGGCGTGCGGTGCCTGCATGGTGATTGCCCACGCCGAGTTCACCGCGGAGGCTCTGGCCGGCCACCTGCTGGCCCTGTTCGGCCAGCCGCAGCGTCTCGCCCACATGGCGGCGGCGGCCCATGCCGCCGGCCGTCCCGACGCGGCGGCACGCCTGGCCGACGTGGTCGGCGATCTGATCTCCACTCCCGCCCTCTCACCGACAGGAGTCGCCGCATGAGGGCGATGCCGCTCGATATCGGACTGATCCATTTCGTCGGCATTGGCGGCATCGGCATGTCCGGCATCGCCGAGGTGTTGCACAATCTCGGCTACAAGGTGCAAGGCAGCGACATCGCCGAGGGCGCCAACACGCGTCGCCTGAACGGGCTCGGCATCAAGGTGGCGATCGGCCATCGCGCCGACAACATCGGCAATGCGCAGGTCGTGGTCGTGTCGAGTGCCGTCAAGAAGGACAATCCCGAGGTGCTCGCCGCGCGGGCGCGCCTGGTGCCGGTGGTGCGTCGTGCCGAGATGCTGGGCGAGCTGATGCGGCTCAAATGGTCGATTGCGGTCGGCGGCACGCACGGCAAGACCACCACGACGTCGATGGTGGCGGCGATGCTCGACGCCGGTGGCCTCGACCCGACGGTGATCAACGGCGGCATCATCAACGCCTACGGCACCAACGCGAGGTTGGGCGACGGCGACTGGATGGTGGTCGAATCGGACGAATCTGACGGCTCGTTCCTGCGTCTGCCGGCCACCATCGCCGTCGTCACCAACGTCGACCCCGAGCATCTCGATCACTACGGCACGTTCGATGCATTGCGCGAGGCCTTCGTGCGCTTCGTCGAGAACATCCCCTTTTACGGCTTCGCCGTGCTGTGCTCCGACCATCCCGAGGTCCAGGCGCTGATCCCGCGCGTCGCCGATCGGCGTATCGTCACCTACGGCATCGGCGCCACTGCCGACGTTCGCGCCATCAACCTGCGGCTCGACCGCGCCGGCGCCGACTTCGACGTCATGGTGGAGAATCGCGCCACCAACGAATCGCGAGTCATTCCCGGCATGCGCCTGCCGATGTTCGGCCAGCACAACGTGCAGAATGCCCTGGCGGCGATCGCCGTTGCCCAGGAAATGGGACTGCCCGACGAGACCATCCGCCGCGCGCTCGGCTCGTTCGCCGGCGTCAAGCGGCGCTTCACCAAGACGGGCGAGGCGCACGGCATCACGGTGATCGACGACTACGGCCACCACCCCGTGGAGATCGCCGCCGTGCTGCGCGCGGCCCGCCAGGCCTATGGCGGGTCGGGGCGCGTGATCGCGGTCATGCAGCCGCACCGCTACACGAGGCTCGCCTCGCTGAAGAACGAGTTCGCCACCTGCTTCGCCGATGCCGATAGTGTGCTGATTGCCGACGTCTATGCCGCCGGCGAGTCGCCGATCGAGGGCGTGACCCGCGACATGCTGGTGAACCTGGTACGCCAGGCCGGCCATCGCGAGGTCGCGCCGCTCGACGCACCGGGCGACCTGCCGGGCCTGATCTGGCAGATGGCGCGACCGGGCGATGTCGTGGTCTGCCTGGGCGCCGGCAACATCACGGCGTGGGCGCACGCCTTGCCCGGCCAGATCCAGCAGATGGCTGCCGAGCACGCCGGCCTGCGCAGCGTCGCCAACGACCAGGGATCGGCGGCATGATGGCGCTGACCGCCAACCGTCCGCATCTCATCGACCGGCTGCCTAGGCCGCGCGGCAGGCTCGTCGCCGACGCGCCTTTGGGTCCCCAGACCTGGTTCAAGGCGGGCGGGCCGGCAGAGGTGCTGTTCCGGCCGACCGATCGTGACGACCTCGCAGGATTCCTGCAGGCGTTGGATGCCGACATTCCGGTCACCGTGCTCGGCGTCGGCTCGAATCTGCTGGTGCGCGACGGCGGCGTGAAAGGTGTCGTCATACGCCTGGTGCGGGAGTTCACCCGCATCGCCGTCGACGGCACGGAGGTGGTGGCGGGCGCGGGGGCGCTCGACCTCAATGTCGCACTGACCGCGCGGGACCATGCGCTGGCCGGCCTCGAGTTCCTGAGCGGCATCCCCGGTACGATCGGCGGCGCCGTGGCAATGAACGCCGGGGCCTACGACGGGGAACTCGCGCCGGTGCTGATCTCGGCCGAGGCCGTCGATCGTCGCGGCTTTATCCATCACCCGAATGCAGCGGCCCTGGGTATGACCTACCGCCACAGCAGCGCGCCGACCGACTGGATCTTCACCTCGGCACGCCTCGGGGCGACGCCAGGCGACCAGCTGGCGATCGCCCGCCGCATCGCCGAGATCGACACCGCGCGCCTCGACTCGCAGCCGCGCAGCCGCACCGGTGGCTCGACCTTCGTTAATCCGCCGGGCCGAAAGGCCTGGGAGCTGATCGATCAGGCGGGTTGCCGCGGGCTGCGGATGGGCCAGGCGAAGGTCTCTGAGAAGCACTGCAACTTCCTGATCAATCTCGGCGACGCGAGTGCCGCCGACCTCGAAGCTCTGGGAGAGGAAGTGCGCCGGCGCGTCCTCGACCACAGCGGAATCCAGCTCGAATGGGAGATCCGGCGCATCGGCGTTCCGGCCTCCGTCTCGACAGGAGCCCAAGCATGAAACCTACGGTCGCGGTCCTGATGGGCGGCTGGTCGCCCGAGCGCGAGATCTCCCTGGTGAGCGGCAAGGCGTGCGCCGAGGGGCTGCGGGAGGGCGGCTACGCGGTGCTCGAGTACGACGTGAAGCGCGATCTCCGGGCGTTGATCGATTTCCTGCGACCGGCCGGCGGTGGCGGCCCCGAAGTCGTGTTCAATGCCCTGCACGGCCGTTACGGCGAGGACGGCTGCATCCAGGGCATCCTCGAGGTGCTGGCGGTCCCCTACACGCACTCCGGCGTGCTGGCTTCGGCGATCGCCATGGACAAGCCGATGGCGCGCCACGTCTTCCGCTCGCTCGGCCTTCGCGTCGCCGAGGGGATCGTGGTCGAGCGGCGATCGCTCGCCTTCGGCGATCCGATGCCGCGGCCCTACGTCGTGAAGCCGATCGATCAGGGCTCGAGCGTCGGCGTCTTCATCATGCGCGAGGGCGACAACCTTGCCGCCGTGGAAATGGCAGAGGCAGCCTTCGGCGAGAGGGTGCTGGTCGAGAAGTTCGTGCCCGGCCGCGAGCTCACGGTCGCGGTGATGGGCGACCGTGCGGTCGCCGTAACCGAGCTGCGCCCACGAACGCGCTTCTACGACTACGAGGCAAAGTATACCGACGGCATCACCGAGCACCTGGTACCGGCGCCGATTCCCGGCGAGGTCTACGAGCTGGCGCGCGAATGGGCGCTGACCGCGCACCAGGCGCTGGGTTGCAGCGGGCTCAGCCGCACCGACCTGCGCTGGGACGATTCGCAACCCGACACCTCGGGCCTGGTCGTGCTGGAGATCAACACCCAGCCCGGCATGACGCCGCTGTCGCTGGCGCCGGAACAGGCGAAATGGGCGGGCATCTCGTGGCCCGAGCTGATGACCTGGATGGTCGACAATGCGAGGCGTCCGCAGTGAACGCACCGGGGAAAGGCACTCCGACCCGCCGGCGCGACTACGATCGCCGCAAGAAGCGTAGCGTGCTGCGCAAGTCGGGCCGGCCGCTGTGGCGCCAGCCGATGATGCTGGGGGTCGTCGTGCTGCTGCTCGGCTGCGGCGGCGGCGCCGGCTGGTGGGCGTGGCACGAAGGCTGGTTGATCGAGGCACGCAATCGCGTCGACTCCGTGACGCGCAGCGTCATCGGTGCCATCACGCCATTCCGGCTTACCGACGTCACGGTCGAGGGCCGCGACTATGTCGAGCGTGGCGCCATCCTGGTCGCCCTCGACGTCAAGCCGGGCGACTCGCTGCTCGGCGTCGATCTGCAGGCCTCGCGGCAACGGCTCGAGGCGATCGACTGGGTTGCGAGCGCCACGGTCGAACGGCGGCTGCCCGACACGCTCTATGTCACGCTGAAGGAGCGCCGCGCCGTGGCGATCTGGCAGAGCGGAACGGAATACACCCTGATCGACCGCGACGGCCGCACCGTGCGGGCGAGCCGCATGCCGCCCGGCGCCGAGACGCTGCTGCTGCTGTCGGGCGCCGGTGCGCCCGAGCATGTCGGCGAGCTGCTGCTGCTGCTCGCTTACGAGCCCGTGGTGGCGCGCCAGCTGCGCGCGGCGGTGTGGGTCGGCCAGCGTCGCTGGAACCTCATTCTCACCAACGGCGTCGAGATTTGGCTGCCCGAAGAGGACGCGGTCGCGGCGCTGAAGCAGCTCGCCAGGCTCGACGGCCAGCACAAACTGCTGTCCCGCGAGTTCGGCGTGGTCGATCTCAGGCTGCCGGACAAGCTCTATCTCAGGAAGGGCATCACGGGCGGTCAGGCATTGCCCGGGCCGGTGTAATGACAGTGGCGTCCGGAGTGTACGTGTAGCGAGGGGGATGAAACGTGGCGAAGACCAGAAACGGCGTGGTTGCCGCACTCGATATCGGAACCAGCAAGGTCGTGTGCTTCGTGGCGCGCGTCGATGGCCAGGGATTGCGCGTGGTGGGCATCGGCCATCAGCCCGCGCTGGGCATGCGATCCGGCAACATCGTCGACATGGAAGCTGCGACGCGCGCCATCTCCTCGGCCGTGTCGACGGCAGAGGAGATGTGTGGCGAGCATGTGCGCGAGGTCATCGTCGGCGTGAGCGGCGGGTCGGCGGCCTCGCACAACCAGAGCCTCGAGGTGGCGATCGGCCATCACGAGATCGGCGAGCGCGACGTTCGCCGCGTCCAGCAGCACATCCATCTGCCGGCCGAGACCGCCGACCGCGACATCATCCATTCGGAGGCGATCGGCTACTCGGTCGACGGCACGCCGGTGCGCGACGCGCGCGGCATGTTCGGCGAGCGGCTGGGCGTCGACGTCCATCTCGTCACGGCGGCGAGCGGGGCGATGCGCAACCTGCAGGTCTGCGTGCGGCGCGCCCATCTCGAGATCGCGGAGCGTGTCGTCGCCGCCCATGCGTCGGGCCTGAGCTCGCTGGTGTCGGACGAGCGCGATCTCGGCGTCACGCTGATCGACATGGGCGGCGGCACGACGTCGATCGCCGTCTTTTACGAGGGCCATCTCGTGCACGTCGACAGCATCCCGGTCGGCGGCGATCACGTCACGCGCGACATCGCGCGCGGCCTGTCCACGCCGCTAGCCCATGCCGAGCGGATGAAGACGCAGATCGGCCGCGCCGTCGCCAAGCCGAACGACGAGTACGACATCATCGACGTGCCGCTGATCGGCGAGGAGGACCGCACGCGGCCGAATCATATTCCCCGGTCGATCCTGGTCGGCATCATCCGTCCGCGCATCGAGGAGACGTTCGAGCTGGTACGCAGCCGGCTCGAAGCGAGCGGTGTGGATAAGTTGGCGGGTGGCCGCATCGTGATCGTCGGCGGCGCGTCCCAGCTCGACGGCGTGCCCGACGTGGCGGCCGCCATCCTCAACAAGAAGATCCGCATCGGCGCGCCGTTGCGCCTCGCCGGACTGGCGGATTCCACTGGCGGGCCGGCATTTTCAGCGGCTGCGGGCCTGCTTGCCTTCGCCCTGAATCACCACGCGATCGCGCAGTCGCAACCCGCGGCGGCAGAAGTTCCGTCGAGTCGAATCGGGCGCATTGGAAGTTGGATTAGGGAAAACTTTTAGGGCAATATGGCAATATGTAGTGTGGAGATGGGCAGTCCCCACATGCTGTTGATAAGAATGAATTAACCCGGTCAATGGTGAAGGGCTTATCCAAAAATAGTCCACACCATCGCTCCGAGCAGATTACCCCTCGTTTGCGTGGAGAGAGCCAAATGACGATCAACCTCAGCCTCCCCCAGAAGGAGTCAGAGATCAAGCCGCGTATCACTGTCATCGGAGTCGGTGGCGCGGGTGGAAACGCCGTTAACAACATGATCAGCGCAGCGCTCGAAGGCGTCGAGTTCATCGTCGCCAATACCGACGCGCAGGCGCTCGGCCAATCGCTGGCCGACCGCCGGGTTCAGCTCGGCATCACGATCACCCAGGGCCTCGGCGCAGGCGCCCGTCCCGAGGTCGGCCGGCAGGCCGCCGAGGAGGCGCTGCCGGAGATTCTCCATCTGCTCGATGGGGCGAACATGGTGTTCGTCACCGCCGGCATGGGCGGCGGCACCGGCACCGGGGCGGCACCGGTCATCGCCGCGGCGGCGCGCGAGCAGGGCATCCTCACCATCGGCGTCGTCACCAAGCCGTTCCACTTCGAAGGCCGCCGCCGCATGCAGGCTGCCGAGCAGGGTATCACCGAGCTCGAGAAGGTGGTCGACACCCTGATCGTCATCCCCAACCAGAACCTGTTCAAGATTGCCAACGAGAAGACGACTTTCGCCGACGCCTTCAAGATGGCCGACGACGTGCTGCACATGGGCGTGCGCGGTGTCACCGACCTCATGGTGATGCCTGGCCTGATCAACCTCGACTTCGCCGACATCCGCACGGTGATGGGCGAGATGGGCAAGGCGATGATGGGGACCGGCGAGGCCGAGGGTCCGGATCGCAGCCGCGTCGCGGCGGAGAGCGCGATCTCCAACCCGTTGCTGGAAGACCATTCGATGAAGGGCGCGCAGGGCGTGCTGATCAACATCACCGGCGGTCTCGACATGACTTTGCACGAGGTCGACGAGGCGGCCAACCGCATCCGCGAGGAAGTCGATGCCGATGCCAACATCATCTTCGGCTCGACCTTCGACGCCAGCATGCAGGGCCGCATGCGCGTCTCCGTCGTCGCCACCGGCATTGCCACCATGGCTGCCCAGCAGCCGGCGCCGAACTACCTTTCACTCGACTTGAACCGGCCAATGCAGACCGGACAGCCGGCGCTCCGCGCCGCCGCGCCGGTCGGCCGAGTGGCCATGCCAGCGGCTGCCGCGGCGCCAGTTGCGCCGCCGGTTGCCGCCGCTCCGGTGCCAATGCCGCCCGCGCCACCGCCGCCGGTCGCACCGCCTATCGCTGCTGCCGAGGTCCCGCCGATGCCGGCCGTCGCCCCCCCCGTGGCCGCCGCACCGCCGGTCGAGTTTCCGGAATTGGCGCCTGCCGCGACGCCGGAGTTCGACGTTCCGGTGCCGCCGGTTGCTGCGGCACCGCCACCGCCGCCGACTCCGGTTGCACCGCCGGCCCCGGTCGCCGCGGCACAACGGCCGCTGGTCGACGAGAACGACTGGCGGGTCAATCGGCCTGCTCCCAAGGCACCGGTGCGCGCCGAAGCACCGACCCGTCCGGTGGCTGCGCGCCCGGCAGTGGAAAGCCGTGCGCCGAACCTGTTCCAGCGCATCACCGGTGCCTTCGCCTCGCCCAAGCCTGCGACGCCTCCGTCTGCGGGTGTCAGCCCGCCAGTCGCCGCAGAACTGCCGGCCGCGCGCAGCGCTCCGGAGAACGTCGTCCCGGTTGCCCAGAAGCCCGTCGGCCGTCCGGCGCCGGTGCAGACCTCGATCAGCCTCGACGTCACCGAGCGGGCCAAGCCGGCGCGCGACGACGACGACCTGCAAATTCCGGCATTCCTGCGCCGCCAGGCCAATTGATTCAGGCCCAATGACGTAGACTCGTGCACACTCCACGCATCGTACGAGGGGCCTTGCGGCCCCTCTTTTTTTCGCCGGGGCATGATATAAGGCCACGCCACGAAATTTGCGGTCAGGGTATGTCGACAGCGGTCTCACGAAGGGCCTGGAACGCGTTCGCCGGATTGGCACTGTGCACGTCATTCGGGCTCGCCGGATGCGGCTCGTCGGACGATGACGTCAACTACGTCGAGCAGCCGGTCGAGGTGCTCTACAACAACGCACTCGATGAGCTGGGAGCCCAGGAATACAAGGCGGCGGCCAAGGGCTTCGAGGAAGTCGACCGCCAGCATCCCTATTCGGTGTGGGCGACCAAGGCGCAGATCATGGCGGCCTTCGCCTACTACCAGTCTAACAAGTACGACGAGGCGATCATCGCGCTCGACCGGTTCATCCAGCTCCATCCCGGCCATCGCGACATTCCCTACGCCTACTACCTGAAAGCGTTGTGCTACTACGAGCAGATCTCCGACGTCGGTCGCGATCAGCGCATGACGCAACAGGCGCTCGAGGCGCTGGCCGAGGTCGTGAAGCGCTTCCCCGAATCGCCCTATGCGCGCGACTCGCGACTCAAGGTCGAGCTGGCGATCGATCATCTCGCCGGCAAGGAGATGGCGGTCGGCCGCTTCTATCAGCAAAACCAGCAGTATGTCGGCGCCATCAACCGCTATCGCGTGGTGATCGAGCGCTACCAGACGACGACGCACGTGCCGGAGGCCTTGCACCGGCTGGTCGAAAGCTACCTGTCGCTCGGCGTCAAGAGCGAGGCGCAGGAGGCGGCCGCGGTGCTGGGGTACAATTTTCCCGGTAGCGAATGGTACCAGGACAGCTATTTCCTGATGACCGGCGAGGGCACCCCGGCACCGCCCGACGAGAAGCCCGGCTGGTTCTTCGGCCTGTTCTGACCCGGCCTGCATGCTGGTCTCGCTTTCGATCCGCGACTTCGTGCTGATCGAGAAGCTCGATCTCGACTTCGCCCGCGCGGGCGCCGGCGGCCTGGGGGCGCTGACCGGCGAGACCGGGGCGGGCAAGTCCATCCTGATCGATGCGCTTGGCCTGGCGCTCGGCGCCCGCGCCGACTCGGGCGCGGTGCGGCGCGGCGCGGCGCAGGCCTCGGTCGCGGCATCGTTCGATCTTCCCGGCGGCCATGCCGCGCGCCAGGTGCTGGTCGACCAGGCGCTCGAGGTCGAAGATGTGCTCACCCTGCGCAGGCTGATCGGAGCCGATGGGCGAGGCCGCGCGTTCGTCAACGACCAGCCGGTCTCGGTGGCGCTGCTGCGTCGGCTGGGCGACTTGCTGGTCGAGATCCAGGGCCAGATGGAACAGCACGGTCTGCTCGACATGGCGACCCATCGCGCCTCGCTCGATGCCTTTGCCATGCTCGAAAGCCAGGCAGGGACCGTGCGTACCGCGTGGCAGGCCTGGCGTGCCGCCGAGCAGGCCTCTGCCGATGCCGCAGCGGCGGCCGAGGCGGCGCGCCGCGATGAGGAGTTTCTGCGCCACGCCGTGAAGGAACTCGCCACGCTGGCGCCGCGGGCCGACGACGAGGAGAACCTCACCCGGGAGCGGCAGGCGTTGCGCGCCGGCAGCGCCCTCGGCGAGACGCTCGGCCAGGCCCTGGCGGAGCTCGAACATGGCCGTGGCGCGGTGGCCGCATTGCGCGCCGCGCATCGGCTGATCGAGCGTCAGGCCGACAAGGCGGCGGGCCGCCTCGACACGGCGCTGTCGGCGCTCGATCGCGCGCTCAGCGAAGCGACCGAGGCACAGGCGCAGCTCGAAGCCGCGCGCGAATCGTTGGAGGTCGATCCGGCGCAGCTCGAAAGGATCGAGGAGCGTCTGTTCGCGCTGCGCGCCGCCGCGCGCAAGCACGGCGTGCCGGTGGCCGAGCTCGCGGCCCTGGCCGAAAGGTTCATGGGCCAGCTCGCGGCGCTCGACGATGGCGAGGCTCGTTTGAAGCGGCTGGCCGCCGAGGCCGCAGCGGCCCGCAGCGCTTATGTCGATGCCGCCGAGAACCTGGCGGCAGCCCGCCGCAAGGGTGCCGCCAGGCTCGACAAGGCCGTGGCTGCCGAACTCGCGCCGCTGCGGCTCGAGAAGGCGAAGTTCGTGACCGGCATCGCGACGCTGCCGCAGGCCGAATGGTCCGAGCACGGCATGGAGCGCGTCCAGTTCATGGTGGCGACGAACCCCGGGACGCCGCCGGCGCCGATCGCTCGCATCGCCTCGGGTGGCGAGCTGTCGCGTTTCCTGCTGGCGCTGAAGGTGTGCCTCGCCCGCGTGGGCGATGCCGCGACGATCGTGTTCGACGAGGTCGATTCGGGAATCGGCGGCGCCACGGCGGCGGCGGTCGGCGAGCGGCTGCGGCGGCTGGCGAAGGACGTGCAGGTCCTGGTCGTCACCCATTCGCCGCAGGTCGCCGCGCTGGCCGATCGGCAATGGCTGATCCGCAAGAAGACGACGCGGAATGCCGCCAGCACCGACGTGCTGGCGCTCGATGCCGCGGGCCGTCGCGAGGAGATCGCACGCATGCTGTCGGGCGCCGAGGTGACGGCCGAGGCGCGGGCCGCAGCCGACCGGCTGCTGGCCGCCGCAAGGTAGGAGGTTGACGATGTCGCGGGCCGCCAAGGTCGTCTCTGCGATCGCGGTCGATGATCTCACCGCTCGCCAGGCGCGCGCCGAGCACAAGCGCCTCAAGGCCGAGATCGCGCACCACGACAAGCTCTATCACGAGCAGGACGCGCCGGAAATCTCCGACGCCGACTATGACCGGCTGCGCCAGCGGCTGAAAGCCATCGAGGAACGGCTGCCGGAGTTGGTCGACTCGACCAGCCCGACCCAGACGGTGGCGCCGACGCCGACCACGGCGTTCGCCAAGGTTCGACATGGACGGCCGATGCTGTCGCTCGACAACGCCTTCAGCGACGAGGAGCTGCAGGCCTTTCTCGATCGGGTGCGCCGCGGTCTCGAGCGCGAGACGGACCTGGCTGCCGATGCCGAGATCGCCTTCGCCTGCGAGCCCAAGATCGACGGTCTGTCGATCAGCCTGCGCTACGAGGACGGGGAATTCATCGTTGGTGCGACTCGTGGCGACGGCACGACCGGCGAGGACGTCACGGCCAACCTGCGCACCGTCAAGGACATCCCGCATCGTCTGCGCGGCACGGCGCCGCGTGCGCTGGACGTGCGCGGAGAGATTTACATGGAACGCAAGGCGTTCCAGCAGATGAACGAGCGCCAGGAGGCGGCGGGCGAGAAGACCTTCGCCAACCCGCGCAACGCCGCGGCTGGATCGCTGCGTCAGCTCGACGCCGGGATCACGGCGACCCGGCCGTTGCGGTTCTTCGCCTATGCCTGGGGTGAGGCCGAGCCACGTTCCTGGAAGACCCACAGCGCGTATCTCGGCCTGCTGAAGGAATGGGGCTTCAAGGTGAATCCGCTGTCGCAGCTGTGTCGCACGGCCGACGAGGTTCGCGCGTTCTACCGCAGGATCGCCGTCGAGCGGCCGTCGCTGCCGTACGACATCGACGGCGTCGTCTACAAGGTCGATCGCATCGACTGGCAGGAAAGACTGGGCTTCGTCAGCCGCGCGCCGCGCTGGGCGATCGCCCACAAGTTTCCAGCCGAGCAGGCGCGCACGCGGCTGAACGGCATCCTGATCCAGGTCGGGCGCACCGGCGCGCTCACCCCGGTGGCCGACCTCGAGCCGGTCAATGTCGGCGGCGTCATGGTGGCGCGCGCCACCCTGCACAATGCCGACGAGATCGAGAGGCTCGACGTGCGTGTTGGCGACATGGTGATCGTGCAGCGCGCCGGCGACGTCATCCCTCAGGTGCTGGGCTACGTGCCGGAGGAGCGCCCGAAGAAGACTCACAAGTTCCATTTCCCAACCCATTGCCCGTGCCCGCTGCATACGGAGGTGCGCAGCGAGGAGGGCGGCGTCGTGCGGCGCTGCACGGGTGGGCTGGAATGCCCGTTCCAGCAGGTCGAGCGGCTGCGTCACTTCGTTTCACGCAACTGCTTCGACATCGAGGGACTGGGCGGCACGCACATCGAGAATTTCTGGCGCGACGGGCTGTTGAAGATTCCCGGCGACATCTTCCGCCTGCCCGATCGCGTCGACGACATCCGCAGACGCGAGGGCTGGGGCGATCTGTCGGTGCGCAACCTGGTGGCGGCCATCGAGGCACGGCGCACCATCACCCTGGACAGGTTCATCAATGCCATCGGCATTCCGCTGATCGGCGAGGCGACGGCCAAGATCCTGGCCCAGGAATACGGCGCGGCCGACGCCTGGCTGGCGGAAATGCTGCAGGCCGCCGCCGAGCGCACCAAGGCGCCGGAGCCGGCGAAGAAGGAGAAGGCCGCCACCGAGGTCGGGCCGAGCTACGGCCGGCTGTGCAACGTCGAGCAGATCGGCGTCACCACGGCCGACGCGATGTGCGCCTTCTTCGGCGAGGGCCATACGATCGAGATCATTCGCGATCTGCTGGGTCAGCTCACGGTGCAGCCGGTCGAACGCCGCGCCGTCGCGGCCGATGCCAAGCTGCGCGACAAGATCGTGGTGTTCACCGGCGAGCTGGCGTCGATGACCCGCGACGCGGCCAAGGCGCGCGCCGAGGAACTCGGCGCCAAGGTTACCGATTCGGTGTCGAAGAAGACCAGCCTCGTGGTCGTGGGCGAGAATGCCGGCTCCAAGGCGCGCAAGGCCGCCGAGCTCGGCATCCAGACCATGACTGAGGCCGAGTGGCTGGCATTCTCGGCCGGAAGCTGACTTTCATGGTCATCCGGACCGCGGGCGTCCCGCCCGCTCATGATCATGAGCTTCATGAAGGCGCGTTCGGCAAGGGCGCGGCAGACCGCGCCCCTGCAGAGCCGCACCATGAGCGGGCGGGACGCCCGCGGTCCGGATTACAAAAAAAACGGCCGGGCTGAGCCCGGCCGTTCTCGAAGATCAGTGCTGCGGATCGTCTTACTGAATGACGATCTCGACGCGGCGGTTCTGCGGCTCGCGGACGCCGTCGGCGGTCTGCACCAGCAGGCCCTGCTCGCCGCGGCCGATTACCGTGATCACGTTGGCCGGCACGCCGTTACGCACCAAGGCATCCTTGACCGCATTGGCACGGCGCAGCGACAGCGCCATGTTGTAGGCCTCCGGGCCCGACGTGTCGGTGTGGCCGGTCGCCGTGATGCGGGCGCTGCCCTTGGCCTTGTAGGCGGCGGCTGCCTGGCCGATCGTCTGCAGTGCCTGCTGGGACAGGTTCGCGCGGTCCCAATCGAAGAACACCATGAACGACGGCGGCGCGACGGGCGCCGGCGGCGGAGGCGGCGGCGGGGCCGCTGCACCGAACTTGACCTGGATGGTCGCCATCAAGCTGACGTTGTTGTTGCTCCAGGTGCTGCCGAGAAAGCTCGGGTTGGTCGTGCCGTAGTAGCGGCCGTCCAGGTTGATCCGGAAGCCCGGCGCGAACTCGTAGCCGATACCGAGGATGCCCTGGAAGGCGAAGACCGTGCTGTTCAGCTGGTAGAAGGAGTCGACGAAGGCGACACCGGCGCCGGCGCCGATGTAGGGGATGACCGACCCGAAGCTGCGGAAGTCGTACAGCAGGTTGGCCATGACCGAGACCTGGCTGATCTGGCCGTTGATCGCCGCGCCGCGATAGAACTGTCCGGTGTTGTTCTGGCGATACAGGCCCTCAACCTCGATGCGCGGGCCGACAAAATCATAGCCGATGGTGCCACCCAGGCCCCAACCGGTATATGGCGAATTGTACTTTTCCCGGATCTGGGTGCCGAACATCCAGTTCAAGCCACCTTCGACACCGAGATAGACGCCGGGTTGGGCAGGGGCACCCTGGGCCTGGGCGACGGCCGGCATGCCTGATGCTGCTGCCAACACCGCCGTCACGAGCAACTTCCTCATTCTTATCTCCCTCGTCGCAGATATTTTCGCGGGTCGTATAACTGTCGACCGGTGTGATTGGGTTAGCGGTGAAATACTACGCGGCCCCGCTGGGAGTCGCCACAATTTGGAGCCCCCTCCGACGCATTACCGCCCCAGTGTGATTTTGAGGTAACAGGTGCACGCCTGCATCCCGGATGTAATTGCCTGAAGAGTGCAAATTATCCATCAAAACTTCCGAAATTCAAGACCTTCGCGCTTCACCTTGCGAGCGTGAACCGGCCGACCAGGCGCTCAGGCCTTGCCGGCCGCTGGCGGGTCGCTCCTGGGTCCCAGGATGATGGAAACGAATACGTGATTGCCGGGCGGCAAGCCGCCCTGACTGAGGGCATCCACAATCGTCGGCTGCAGCTGGTGTGCAGGGCGGCAACGCGAACCGCTCAGGGAATGGGCAAGCCCGACGTGCTGTGCGATGGCAGACCTCCGGACCTCGCGATTCTGACCAGCCACTTTCGCTTGCCGCCTTGTTTGCCTCGCGGCCGCCGATGGCTTCCCTGCGGGCGGGATGCTAGAGCTTGCGCCGTCTCGCCTCATGGTCGCGTGCGTTTGCGGCGGCGCTGGCTGCAGTTTCTTGCTGGAGTTGATCGGATGGATTTGGCTCGTTTTCCGCGTCGCCGCTACACTCATGCCCCCACGCCGATCGAGCCGCTTCCGCACTTCAGCAAGGCATTGGCGGCGCAATGCCCCGGCGGCGTCGGTCCGGAGATCTGGATCAAGCGGGACGACCTGCTCGGCCTCTTTCCGGGCGGCAACAAGACCCGCAAGCTCGAGTTCCTGGCTGCAGATGCACTGGCCCAGGGTGCCGACACGCTGATCACCTGTGGGGCGCCACAGTCCAATCATTGTCGCATCACTTTGTCCGCCGCGATCAAGGAAGGGCTCAAGTGTCGCTTCGTGATCGAAGAACGCGTCCCGGGCAGCTACCGAAAGGAAGCTGGCGGCAACAACTTCATGTTCGAGCTGATGGGAGTCGAGGCCATCACGGTCGTTCCCGGAGGCTCGGACATGGGCGCGGCGATGTCCAGGGTCGCGCAGGAAGTCGCCTCGCTCGGTCGCAAGGGCTACGTCATTCCGGGGGGTGGTTCGAACGCGATCGGCGGGCTGGGCTATGTCGCCTGCGTGCAGGAAATGCAGCAGCAATGGCTGGACATGGGCCTTGCGCTCGACGCCGTCGTGGTCGGCTCGGGGAGCTCGGGAACCCATGGCGGAATGGTGGCCGGCTTCTTCGGCAACAGCATCAAGATCCCGCTGATCGGCATCGGCGTCAGCCGTGATCCCGCCGACCAGGAGCCTCTGGTCCACAAGGAGGCGCAGGCCGTGGCCGACCTGCTGGGCATCGGCAAGGTGCCGCGCGAAGCGGTGAAGAGCGTCGGCGGCTACTGGCAGCCGAAATACTCCGTGCCCAACGCCAGGATGGTGGAAGCCGTTCAGATGCTGGCGCGGACCGAGGGGATCCTGCTCGATCCCGTCTATACCGGGAAGATCATGGCGGGCCTCATCGGCCTCGCGCGCAAGGGCCACTTCAAGCCCAGCGCCAAGGTACTGTTCATGCACACCGGCGGGCTGCCCTCGCTGCATGTCTACGAGGACGTCGTGCTCGGCCGGACCGTCGTGGCGGACTAGCCCTCGATCGGTCGAGTGGCCTCGTCGAGCCAGGCCCGCGTGGCCTCGTCGACCTGCGGTCCCACCGTCTCGCGCACCCGGCGGTGGTAGTCGTCGAGCCACCGACGCTCGACGTCGGTCAACAGCCCGGGCTCGATGCAGGCCAGATCGATCGGCGCCAGGGTCAGAGTCTCGAACTCGAGATAGCGGCGGTCGGCGCCTTCGATCTCGGCCTCGCGCACGGCGACCAGGTTCTCGATGCGTATGCCGTAGGCGCCGGCCTTGTAGTAGCCGGGTTCGTTGCTGACGATCATGCCGGGCTGCAGGGCGACGCTGTTGGCGACCTTGGAGATGCGATGCGGCCCTTCGTGAACCGACAGATAGGCGCCGACCCCGTGGCCGGTACCGTGATCGTAGTCGAGCCCGCCCTGCCACAGCGCATAGCGCGCCAGGGCATCGAGCTGCGACCCGGTCGTGCCGGCCGGAAAGCGCGCCATGGCAAGCGTGATGTGGCCCTTCAGAACACGGGTGAAGCGATCGCGCATCTCCGCCGTCGGCGTGCCGATGGCCACCGTGCGGGTGATGTCGGTGGTGCCGTCGCGATACTGGCCACCTGAATCGACGAGGTAAAGATTGCCGGTCTCGAGCCGGCGCTCGCTGGCCGGCGTCGCGTGGTAGTGCACGATGGCACCGTTCGGGCCGGCGCCCGAGATCGTGTCGAAGCTCAGGTCGCGCAAGGCTCCGGTCTCCTGGCGCAGCGCCTGCAGGCGGTCCGAGACTTCGATCTCGCGCAACGTACCGTCGCGCGATGCAGCAGACAGCCAGCCCAGGAAACGGCTGACGGCGGCGCCGTCGCGGCGGTGGGCGGCCCGGATGCCCGCCAGTTCGACATCGTTCTTGCAGGCCTTGGGCAGGGCCACGGGATCGGCGTCGCGCACGATCTCGACGCCCGCCGCCTGCAGCCGGGTCGCCGCCCACATCGGAGCGGTTGCGCTTTCGAGCAGCACGCGTTTGCCGGCCTTGCCCAGCATGTCGAGCGCGGCGGCGAGGTCGTCCGGCGGGGCCAGGGTGACGCTGTTGCCGAGCCAGGCAACGGTGCGATCGGGCACCTTGCGGCGGTCCATGTAGAGGTCGACATGGCCATCGCCGTGCAACAGGGCGAAGCCCAGTGCGAACGGCGTGCGCGGCACGTCGCCGCCGCGCACGTTCAGCAGCCAGGCGATCGAATCGGGCGCCGTGAGCAGGGCGACGTCGGCACCCTTGCCCTTGACGATGGCGGCGATGCGGGCGCGCTTGGCGGCGCTGCTTTCGCCGGCGAGCTCGTCGGGGTGCGGCAGCACCGGCGCGAGCGGCGCCGCCGGCCGGTCCGTCCACACGGCGTCGAGCGGATTGGAATCGACCGGCACGAACTCGCCGCCGGCGCGCTGGCAGGCGCGCGCGTAGCGCTCATGGCCCTCGAGGGTCTGCAACCAGGGATCGAAGCCGAGCTTGCCACCCCTGGGCAGGTTCTCGGCGATCCAGCTCTCCGGCAACTGCTCGGGAATCTGGTGCGGCGCGAAGGCCGCCGTGTCGACCTGGCTGCGCACCGCCAGCGTGTATCGGCCATCGATGAAAATGGCTGCTCGGTCGGCGAGCACGATCGCGAGGCCTGCCGAGCCGCGAAAGCCGGTCAGCCAGGCCAGACGCTGGGCCCGGCGAGGCACGTACTCGCCCTGATGCTCGTCGGCGCGCGGGACGACGAAGCCGGCGAGGCCGCGCCGCTGCAGCTCGGCGCGCAGGGCCGCCAATCGAGTTGCCGGCGCGGGCGACTCGTCGAGGCCGGAGGCGGCCTTGCCGAGGTCGGCCCGCCAGGTGGTGAGCGCCCGGGTCAGGGCAGCATCTGCCGTGGGATCGACCAACTCGACCCATTCCGGGCCGGAGAGGCTTTCCGGGGCAGCGGCAATTCCCCGCATCAGGTCGGCAAGCGCGGCGGAATCGGCCGGCCGGCCGCGTTGGCCGAGCAACCGAAGGGCATCGTCGGAGGCGGAACTCATGTCGCAGGACCCTACGCGGGGCGTCGGAGGGAGGCAAACTGCGCAATAATTGTTCTCTCGCGCTTGCGAAATGCCAAATTCTTCATCGTCATGCGTTGTCTGCATATCGGCATTCGAAGGTCCTCACTTATTCATGTAACTCAAGGGCCTATATTTGCTTCGTGCAGCGCAGCATCACTTACCGCGATGCACAATAAGGAGTAACACCATGATGACCCAGCCGATTCGGACCGTGAACAATCTGAGCAGCGAAACTTCGCCGGCGGGGGGAAACGACATTGCCAAGTCCAGCCTGCCCCTCTCTTTCGAAGAGCGTCGCCTGCTCGATCTGCGTGCCCGGTATGCACGAGCCGAGGTTCTAGCGAACGCACTCGGAGATATGATCCTGTCGCTTCGCCGGACGTTCGGCCGGCTCACCGCCGCGATCAAGGAGAACTACAAGCTTCGAGCCGCTGAGACCCAGCTCAATCGCATGACTGACCGCGAGCTTGCGGACCTCGGCCTTTGCCGGGCCGACATTGCCTTCGCGGTCCGCGAGACCCAGGGATTGAGGCCGCAGTTCGACGTCGCCGACCCGGTGACGACGGTGAATCAGGATTGGCGTCGCGCAGCGTAATTCCGCGTAGCGTAGCGTAAGCGTAGGGGCCGGCGAAAGCCGGCCCTTTTTCTTTGCCCGATCGTATCCTCCCCAGCTTCGCTGGGGAGGTGCCCCGTCATACGGGGGCGGCGGGGTCATGGTCTTCAGGACCGCGGGCGTCTCGCCCGCTCATGCGCCTCCGTGAGCGGGCGGGACGCCTGCGGTCCACATGAGCAGCACCCCTCGGTCGCCGTATGGCGGCGACACCTCCCCAGCTTTGCACCAGCGTTGCGGGGGGGAAGATCGATCTACGCATCGAACA
>NZ_JBFWZI010000008.1:0-89414 GCF_050185545.1 Reyranella sp.
GCAACAACCCGATCGAGGACATCGAGACCCACCTGCCGCTGCGCGTCCTGCGCTACGAGCTGCGCGAGGACGTGGCCGGCGCCGGCAAATGGCGCGGCGGTCTGGGCTCGGTGCGCGAGTTCGCCTTTTTGAGCGACGGCGGCGCCTCCGTGGAGGGCGAGGGTCACCGCTACCGTCCGTGGGGCTTCCTGGGCGGCGCCGAGGGCATGCCCGCCAAGCTCGACCTGGTGGCCGACGGCAAGACGCGCGCCCTGCCCTCCAAGGTGCCGCACATGAACGTCGCTGCGGGCGGCCGCTTCGTCTGCTACGGCCCGGCCGGCGGCGGCTACGGCAACCCGCTGGAGCGCGATCCGGCCAAGGTCGCCGACGACGTGCTGGACGGCGTCATCTCGGTCAGGACGGCGAAGCGGGACTACGGCGTGGTCGTGTCGGCCAAGGGCGTCGTGAATGCCAAGGCGACGGCAAAGATGCGCGCCGAGCAAGTGAGGTAGGTGCCCAGGCACGCTCCAACTTGTTCCGTTGCTCAGTCCGTCGCCCGGCCACGCAGAATGCATTCGTAATCCCGGCCACCGTAGAACACGCGGAGGATGACATCGGAAGGGCTCCAGGATCGGAAGCACGCCGCCCGTTGCCCGTCCGCTGCATCCGCGATACCGTGACACCTCCGGACGACGAGCCGAACAAGGCGCGCACTGGTGTTCCAGGGAGGAACTCATCATGCATCGGAAATCTGCGTTGCTCGCGTTGGCCGCCGGAGTGTTGGTTGCATTCGGCGCCGGTTCCGCATTTGCCCAGAAGCAGACCCTGAAGATGGCGTACTGGGCCGGGCCGAGCCATCACATGGTGCAGACCCAGGAGGCCTGGGCGAAGACGGTTCTCGAGGCCTCTGGCGGCAACCTCGTGATCGAGATCGACAAGGCCCCGCTGGCCAAGCCCGACGGCCAGTACGATGTCGTCAAGAACGGCGTGCGCGACCTCGCCTGGCACGTCCCGGGCTACACCGCCGGCCGCTTCGACCTGTTCCAGGGGCCGGAGCTGCCGTTCCTGTGCCCGAACTCGACCGTGTGCAGCTCGGTGCTGTGGAAGTGGTATGCCAAGCACAACCTGGCAGCCAAGGAATTCACCGACGCCACACTGGTGACGGCCTTCACCACCGGGCCGTTCGGCGTCCATCTCGCCAAGCCGGCGCGGACGCTGGAGGAGATCCGGGCGCTCAAGATGCGCGTCGCTGGTGCCAGTGTGCCGGTCGCCAAGGCGCTCGGCTGGTCGGTCGCCACCCTCCCCGCAACCGAGGCCTACGAATCGCTGCAGCGCGGCGTGGTTGACGGCACCGTGTTTCCCTGGGAGGCGATCAACAGCTTCCGCCTCAACGAGCTCGCCAAGTTCCACCTGGAAATTCCCGGCGGCTTGCTCACGGCGACCTTCATGATCGTCGGCAACACGAAGGCGATCGACAAGCTCACGCCGGAAAACAAGGCGGCGCTCATGAAGGCGAGCGGCGCGACCGGCTCGGCCCTCTTCGGCAAGTATTGGGATGCCGCGGACGAGCGCGGCAGGGCCGACGCGAAGAAGCGCAACCACGCCATCGAGACCATCGTGCCGGCCGAGCTCGACAAGTGGCGGCCGCTCCTGCAGGTGACCACCGACGAGTGGATCAAGAAGGCCAAGGCGAAGGGCGAAGACGGCCAAAAGCTTCTCGACGACCTGAAGCAGATGATCAAGGCCGCCTCGAACTGAGGCGGTCGTGACCGATGTGCTGACCAGCCGCGTCGCGCGGCTCAACGGGCTGGTCACGGCCTGGCTCGCCCGTATCGCCGCGGTCGTGCTGGCGCTGATCGCGGTCGTCACCTTCCTGGACGTGATCGCGCGCAAGGTCTTCAACGCGGGCTTCACCTTCACGGTCGAGATAACCGAGATGGCAATGGCCCTGATCGTGTTCCTGGGGGTCGGCCTGGTCACCCATCAGCGCGGGCACATCATGGTCGACGTCGTCACGCTGCGGCTGTCGGAGCGCGCTTGCATCTGGCTCGGCCTCGTCACCAACATCCTGTCGCTTGGCTTCGTCTCGATCATGGTCTGGCGGCTGTGGCTGCAGGCGGCATTCATCGCGTCGAAGGGCGATTCCACACCGATCTGGAACTTCCCCCTGTGGCCGATCGCCTACGTGATCGCCGCCGGGGGCCTGTTCCTGGTCACCGGACTGATCCTGCAAGCAATCGACTCGGCCGACCGCGCGGCGCACCCCGGCAAGTCGGCTCCCGCGGCAGCCGAGCGTCCATTCCAGGATTAGCGCTTCCCGCATGCCGCCGTCGCTCATCGCCATCCTGATCCTCGCCCTGCTGTTCGTGCTGCTGGTTGGCGGCATGCCGCTCGGCTTCGCCATGGGCCTGAGCGGGTTCATCGGAACGCTGCTGCTCATAGACTTGAGCGCAGCGCTCGCCCTGCTCGGACAGACGGCCTACGAGACCGGGCTCGCCTACAACCTTTCCGTGATCCCCATGTTCGTGCTGATGGGCTACATCGCAAGCGAGGCGGGGCTCAGCGAGTCGCTCTATCGCGCCTGCCACGCTTGGCTCGGTCATCGCCGCGGCGGACTGGCGCTCGCGACGATCGGCGCCTGCGGCGCCTTCGCGGCGATCTGCGGCTCGAGCCTCGCGACGGCGGCGACCATGGCACAGATCGCGCTGCCGGAAATGCGCAAGTACAAGTACGCAGACAAGCTGGCCACCGGCGCGGTGGCGGCCGGCGGCACGATCGGCATCCTGATCCCGCCCAGCGTCGTCATGGTGATCTATGGCCTGTTGACCGAGACCAGCATCTCGGCGCTGTTCCTGGCCGGTTTCGTCCCGGGCATCCTGACGGTATTGGGCTTCATGGCGGCAATCGCCATCTCGACGCGCATCGATCCGACCCTCGGCCCGCCGGCGGAGCGCACACCGATGCCGGAGCGGTTCAAGGTTCTGGGAAGCGTCTGGGGCACGGCTGTCCTTTTCCTGGTCGTGATCGGCGGGCTTTATGTCGGCCTGTTCTCGCCGACCGAGGCCGCCAGCGTGGGCGCGTGCGGCGCCTTCGTGCTCGGCCTGATCAACCGCAAGACACCAGCCCAGCTCCTGCGGACATCGCTGATCGACACAGTCAAGACCACGGCGATGATCTTCACGGTGCTGATCGGCGCCATCCTGTTCAACAACCTCCTGATCCTGGCCTCGGTACCGACCCTGGTCAGCGACTGGATCTCCGGCCTGCCGCTTGGTCCGACGGCCGTGCTCCTGGTCATCATCGCGATGTATTTCGTGCTCGGCTGCCTGCTCGACTCGCTGGCAATGATCCTGCTGACCATCCCGATCGTGTTCCCGATCGTCAAGGCGCTGGGTTACGATCCCGTCTGGTTCGGAATCATCATCGTTATGGTGGTCGAGCTCGGCCTGATCACGCCGCCGATCGGCATGAACGTGTTCGTGATCAAGGGCATGGCCCAGGACGTACCCCTGGAAACGATCTTCCGCGGGGTCACACCGTTCATCGTCGCGCAGGTCATCCTGATCCTGGTCCTGATCGCCTTTCCGCAGATCGCGTTGTGGCTGCCGGAGTCGGTGTCCCGCTAGAATGGCCGCGCGCCACTGGTGCGCTTGACTCGGCCTCCCCGGCCCGTCACTAGGCACTGCCAGAATGCCAGCCCTGCCACACGAAGGATCCGGTCGATGAGCTTCACCTCCAAGGTGTTCGAAACCCGCGTCGTCAAGATGGCCGACCGCGAGGAGACCATCGTCGCCGGCGGCCGCCATTTGTTCCCCCTCCTGCCCAAAGCCTTCGACGGCATCAAGCAGATTGGCGTCATCGGCTGGTCCTCCCAGGGTCCGGCCCAGGCCCAGAACCTGCGCGAATCTCTCGAAGGGTCGGGGATCCGCGTCAAAGTCGGCCTGCGCGAGGGATCGTCCTCCATGAAGGAAGCCGCGGCCGTCGGATTCACCAAGGAAAACGGCACGCTGGGCGAAATGTACGACGTGATCCGCGAGAGCGACATGTCGCTGCTGCTGATCTCCGATGCCGCTTTCGCGGAGAACTACAAGAAGATCTTCGCCGCCTTCCGGCCGGCCACGACGCTCGGCCTCAGCCACGGCTTCCTGCTGTCGCATCTGCAGGCGCAGGGCGAGGACTTCCCCAAGAACATCAACGTCATCGCCGTCTGCCCCAAGGGCATGGGCCCGTCCGTCCGCCGCCTCTACGAGCAGGGCCGCGAGGTCAACGGCGCCGGCATCAATGCGAGCTTCGCGGTCCAGCAGGACGTCAATGGCAAGGCCACCGACTATGCGCTCGGCTGGTCGGTTGCGCTGGGCTCCCCCTACACGTTCGAGACCACGCTCGAATCGGAATACCGCTCCGACATCTTCGGCGAACGCGGCATCCTGCTCGGCGCCGTGCACGGCATCGCCGAAAGCCTCTATGCACGCTATGTCGGCAACGGCATGGCCAAGGACGATGCCTATCTCAATACCTCCGAGTCGATCACCGGCCCGATCAGCAAGACGATCTCGCGGTCCGGCCTGAAGGCCGTCTACGAGCAGCTCGACGACAAGGAGAAGGCGGCTTTCCGCAAGGCGTTCAACGCCGCCTACCATCCCTCGCGCGAGATCCTCGAGGAAATCTACGACGACGTCGCCTCGGGCAACGAGGTGCGCAGCGTCATCCAGGCGACACGGCGACACGGCACCTACCCCATGGGCAAGATCGACAGCACCGACATGTGGGTGGTCGGCGAGAAGGTGCGCGCCAACGCCCAGCGCAACTACGCGCCGATCAATCCCGAGACCGCAGGCGTCTACATGGCGTGCATGATGGCCCAGGTCGATCTCCTGAAGGACCGCGGCCATCCCTACTCGGAGATCGCCAACGAATCGATCATCGAGGCGGTCGATTCGCTCAATCCCTACATGGACTACAAGGGCGTGTCCTACATGGTCGACAACTGCTCCACCACGGCCCGACTGGGGGCCCGCAAATGGGCATCGCGCTTCGACTACATCCTGAAGCAGCAGGCCTTCCCGGCGATTGACCAGAGCTCGGCCAAGGACGAGACGCCGTTCGACAAGTTCATGAACAGCAATATCCACGAAGTCCTGAAGGTGTGCGCCGAGCTGCGCCCCTCGGTCGACATCGCCGTGGTGCCGACGCGCGGCGGCTGAGTACGGTCTACGCGGGACGCAATGGATTTCGAGCTGACCGGCCGGACGTGCCTAGTCACGGGTGCGAGCGCCGGCATCGGCGCCGGCGTCGTGCAGTTGCTGGCCCGGCAAGGCGTGAAGGTCGCCGCCACGGCACGGCGCATCGAGAACATCGAGCGTCTCGGAGCGTCTCTGGCTGGCGAAGGATATTCTCGCCCCGTGGCGATCGCCGGCGACATCACCGATGCAGCAGCGGTCGCGCAGATCGGCACCGCGGCGACGTCGGCGCTCGGTCAGGTCGACATCCTGGTCAATTGCGCCGGCGGCTCCCGGCCGACCACGGTGGATGCCGGCGAGAAGTTCTGGGAGGAGGCCTTCGCCTTGAACTTCGCTTCGGCGCGCCGACTGGCGACAGCCCTGCTGCCGGGCATGCGCACGCGCGGATGGGGACGCATCATCAACATCAGCGGCACCATGGAGCCGCGCGGCCTCAATGCGGCAGTCACCGCCAAAGCAGCCCTGCATCCATGGGCCAAGGGTCTCGCCTGCGAGGTCGCGGTCGAAGGCGTGACCGTCAACACCATTCAGCCTGGTCGCATCAATAGCGAGCAGATCCTGGAAAAGCTGCATCCGACGGAAGAATCGCGCCGCAGCTTCATCGAGCGGAACATCCCGATCGGCTATTTCGGCGAGCCGGCGGACATCGCCCACCTGGTGGCTTTCCTGGCCTCGCCGCTCGCCCGCTACATCACGGGTACCGTCATTCCAGTCGATGGCGGCATGCGCTACTCGGCGCATTGAGGCTTCTTGAGGCCCCGGCCCGCCAAGGGCAATTCAAGCACAAAAACCGACGCAAAGCCGTGCGTGCGGCAACTGCCCGGCTATAGTTGGATTTGGCCAAGCCGAGAACCACCATGTCCGACAAGCAGGTCTTAGTCGCCAGGATACATGCGCTTCCGGCCGAGCGTATTGCCGAGGTCGAGGATTTCGTCGACCTCGTCGCCACCAAGGCGCGCCGCTTGAGCGCGCTGGAGAGGCTGCTCGCTGTCGCACCGGCGCTGGAAGCGGCAGGTGCCCCGCGGTTGACGGAGGAGAAGATCGACGCGGAGGTGAAAGCGGTGCGTGCCGCACGTCGCGCCCCAGGCAGCGATGCGGATTGTTCTTGATACCAACGTCGTGGTCTCTGCACTGCTGTGGCACGGGACGGCCCATGCGCTGTTGCAGCGCATCGTCAGAGGCGAAGATGATCCATGAATCAGAGTTACGTTCCCCAACGACCGCACCAGATGCGCCTCGGCGTCTTCGTGCAGACTCCCGGCCACCATGTTGCCGGCTGGCGTCATCCGGATGCGGTCGCGAGCGGGCCGAATCTCGCCCTGATGAAGCACATCGCCGCGTCGGCCGAGCGCGGCAAGTTCGACATGTTCTTCCTGGGCGACGGCTTCGCCACCGGCTACGGCGAGCATCCGTCGACGATCGGCAAGTTCGAGCCGCTGACGCTCCTGTCGGCGCTGGCGATGGGCACCAGCCGGCTCGGCCTCGCGGCAACGGCCTCCACGACCTACGCCGAGCCCTATCACGTCGCCCGCGGCTTCGCCTCGCTCGATCACCTGTCCGCGGGCCGCGCGGCGTGGAACGTCGTGACGACTGCCTACGCCAAGTCGGCCGCGGTGTTCGGTCGCCAGCATCCACCGCACGCGGAACGCTATGCGATGGCCGAGGAGTTCGTCGAAGCCTGCCGCATCCTGTGGGACAGCTGGGACGACGATGCCTTCATCGCCGACAAGGCGAGCGGGCGATTCGTGCGGCCGGGTAGCCTCCACGTCCCGCACTTCAAGGGCAAGTACTTCGGCGTCGATGGCGGCCTCAACGTGCCGCGGCCACCGCAGGGCCATCCAGTGCTGATCCAGGCGGGCTCGTCCGGTCCCGGCCAGGCGCTCGCCGCGCGCATCGCCGACGTCGTGTTCACCGCACAAAACGATCTCGACGAGGCGCGCGCCTTCTACAATGGCCTCAAGTCCCAGGTTGCAGCCTGCGGCCGCCGGCCGGAGAGCGCCCTGGTCATGCCCGGCGTTTTCCCCGTGGTGGGACGAACCGACGCCGAGGCGCAGGCGATCTTCGCCGAGCTCAACCGCAACATCGAGATGACGACGGCCTTCACGGTGCTGTCGGAACGGTTGGGCACGGACATGTCGGTCCATCCCCTGGACGAGCCGGTGCCCGACCTGCCGGAGACCGAGCATCTCAAGAGCCGCGCCGCCTTGCTGCTGGAAATGGCCCGCCGCGACAAGCTCACGGTGCGGCAGCTCTTCTACCGGGTCGCGGCGGCGCGCGGCCATCTTCTGCTGGTCGCCGCGCCCGTCCGGATCGCCGACGTGTTGGAGACCTGGTTCCGTTCCGGCGCGGCCGACGGGTTCAATGTCATGCCGCCCTTCTTCCCCGGCCAGTTCGATGCCTTCGTCGACCTGGTGGTGCCGATCCTCCAGGAGCGCGGCCTGTTCCGGACCGACTACAGCGGAACGACGCTGCGCGACCATCTTGGCCTGGAACGGCCCGCCGACGGGCACGCCGCCTGATTCTGGCAGGACATCCAATTGCCTGAGTTCGTTGCGTTTTCTGCCACACGCGCTCCAAACGCGCCAAATGAGGCGGGTTCTGGAAAATGCCCACATCCGCCCTTGCACCAGCCGGCCAGACTCCTGATATAACCGCCTCGAGGGGTCGGTGCGGGCGGAGCAGTCGCCAACCCGGTCAGATCCGGAAGGAAGCAGCCGTAACGAATTCGCTTCGGGTCGCGCCGATCCCTCACCTGTCCTGCCTTGCGCGCCGCCGCGGCGGACGGGCGGCTCGCGCGCGACGACCGCCGGGCCCATCGGGCCGCGGCGCGTCAGCCGGTAGGACGCCGCCATGCCGGAAGCCAAAGATATGCTTCCCTACCGGGTACTGGCCCGCAAATACCGACCCGTCGATTTCACCACCTTGATCGGCCAGGAGGCGATGGTGCGCACGCTGCGCAATGCCATCGCGACCGGCCGCATCGCCCATGCCTTCATGCTCACCGGCGTCCGCGGCGTCGGCAAGACGACGACGGCGCGCATCATCGCCAGGGCGCTGAACTGTGTCGGCCCCGACGGGACGGGAGGGCCGACCGTCGACCCCTGCGGCGTCTGCGACAATTGCAAGGCGATCACCGAGGACCGCCATGTCGACGTCATCGAGATGGACGCCGCTTCGCGCACCGGCATCGACGACGTCCGCGAGCTGATCGAGGGCGTGCGCTATCGTCCGGTCTCGGCGCGCTACAAGGTCTACATCATCGACGAAGTCCACATGCTATCGGACAAGGCGTTCAACGCCCTGCTCAAGACGCTGGAAGAACCGCCGCCGCACGTCAAGTTCCTGTTCGCCACCACGGAGATTCGCAAGGTCCCGGTGACCGTGCTGAGCCGGTGCCAGCGCTTCGACCTCAAGCGCGTGCCGCAGGACACGCTGATCGAGCATTTCGGGCGGATCTCCGCCACCGAGAAGATCGAGATTTCACCCGAAGCTCTGGCGCTGCTGGCGCGTGCCGCCGATGGCTCGGTGCGCGACGGGCTGTCGATGCTGGACCAGGCGATCGCCCATGGCGGCGGCGTGGTCGACGCGGCCCAGGTGCGCGACATGCTGGGCCTGGCCGACCGCAGCCGGGTGCTCGACCTGTTCGAGAAGACGATGCGCGGCGATGCGCCGGCAGTGGTCGCGGCGCTGTCGGAGATGCACGAGTCGGGCGCCGATCCCGCGGTGATCATCGAGGATCTGCTCGAGCTCACCCATTGGGTGACCCGGCTCAAGGTGGCGCCGGACGCGGCCGCTTCGGTGGCCGACAGCGAACGCGCACACGGCCTTGCTCTCGCGGCCAAGCTCTCCATGGCGACGCTGACCCGGGCGTGGAGTCTCCTGCTCAAGGGATTGCGCGAAACACTCGATGCCCCCTCGCCGTTGCGTGCCGCCGAGATGGTGCTGATCCGCCTGTGCTATGCGGCCGACCTGCCCTCGCCTGCCGACGTCATCAAGGCGCTGCAGAACGGCGCCGCGGCAGCGCCGCCTGTGGCGCCGGCACCGGTGTCCCCGACCGCGACGCCGCCGCCCCGTGGCGGTGGAAATGGCGGTGGCGGCGCCCGCCTCGCCACCCAGCCGGTCACGACGGCGCTCGCCCAGCCGGCCGCCGACGCCGCCGCGCCCCCCAATCCGCGCAGCTTCACCGAGATCGTTGCCCTGTTCGAGGCCAAGCGTGAGGCGCGGCTGGTGCACCACCTGATGCATCACGTCCACGAGGTGCGGTGCGAGCCCGGCCTGATCGAATTCCGCCCCGAGCCCAAGGCGCCGGTCGACCTGGCCGCCCGGCTGAGCGACCTGCTCAGCCAGTGGACCGGCCGACGCTGGATCGCGTCGGTCTCGTCCGCCCCCGGCAAGCCCACCCTGGTCGAGCAGAAGGCGGTCCAGGGCGACCAGCTACGCAGCCGGGCCGAAGCCGACCCGCTGGTCCAGGCCATCCTCAAGACCTTTCCCGGCGCCAAGCTCGATACGGTCCGGCGCAAAGGCGAGCAGACGTCCCTTGTTGCGGGGCTGATGCCTGCGGCTGACGAGCCTCCCGCGATGGACGACTATCCGGCGGACGACGACATTCCCGAAAGCGAGTTCTGATGTTCGACAAACTGAAGGATCTGGGTGGCCTGATGCAGCAGGCCCAGGCGATGCAGCAGAAGATGCAGGACCTGCAGGCCCAGCTCGAACGCCTGGAAATCGTCGGCAGCTCGGGCGCCGGCCTGGTCAAGGTCACAGTCAACGGCAAGAACGAGACCCGCCGCGTCGAGATCGACGCCTCGCTGTTCGTGCCGGCCGACAAAGGCGTGGTCGAGGACCTCATCGTCGCCGCGGCCAACGATGCCCGGGCCAAGGTCGAGCAGACGGTGCAGGAGCAGATGCGCACCATCACCGGCGGCCTCCCCCTGCCCCCGGGCTTCAAGCTTTGATGCCGCTCCCATGAAGATGCGAAGGGAGCGCGCCACTCCGTGTAGGAGCGCGCTCTTCTCATTCTCCTCCCCAGCTTGCTGGGGAGGTGCCCCGTCATACGGGGCGGAGGGGTCATGAGTCATGGCGGGGAGCGCGCCACTCCGTGGCGCTCATATTCTTCTCATGCACGGCACGCCATGAGCGCCACGGACTGGCGCGCTCCCGGCCATGACCCCTCCGTCGCCGTCAGACGGCGACACCGCCCCAGCGAAGCTGGGGAGGAAAAGGAAGAACCATGAACGGCCCCGAGATCGAGCGACTGATCCAGCTGCTCGGCCGATTGCCCGGGCTCGGGCCGCGCTCGGCACGCCGCGTCGCCCTCCATCTCCTGAAGAAGCGGGAAAGCCTGATGCAGCCGCTCGCGGCGGCGCTTGCCGATGCGGCGCGCGCCATCCGCCCCTGCACGGCCTGCGGCAATCTCGACACGATCGACCCGTGCTCGATCTGCGCCGACCCGCGGCGCGATCAGGGCCTGATCTGCGTCGTCGAGGATGTCGGTGACCTGTGGGCCATGGAGCGGGCCAGGATCTTCTCCGGCCGCTACCATGTGCTGGGCGGCTCGCTGTCGGCGCTCGACGGCATCGGTCCTGACGAGCTCAATATCGGCGGCCTGGTCAAGCGCGTAACGGCCGGTGGCATCCGCGAAGTGATCGTGGCGACGAACGCCACCGTGGACGGCCAGACCACGGCCCATTACTTGGCCGAACGCCTGGCCGACACGGCCGTGCCACTGACGCGCCTGGCGCACGGCGTGCCGGTCGGCGGCGAGCTCGACTGGCTGGACGACGGCACGCTCGCCACCGCGCTCAAGGCGCGGCGAGCTCTGTGAGGCGGCGCCCAGTGAGGAGTCGGGCATGAGCGCCGAAACGCTGGCCGCCATCGCCGTCGCGCTCGGCGCCGGCTGGGCGAGCGGACTCAACACCTATGCCTCGGTGCTGGTCCTGGGCGGCGTCCAGCGGCTGGGTCTAGTCACCTTGCCGGCGGACCTGCACGTCCTCGCTTCGCCGTGGGTGCTAGGCGTGGCAGCGCTCCTGTTCGCCCTCAACTTCCTGGCCGACAAGATCCCCTACGTCGACAGCGTCAACGACCTGCTGCACACCTTCGTCCGCGTGCCGGCCGGCGCCCTGTTGGCCTATGGCGCGGCGGCGGGCCTCAGCCAGGAGGTCGCGGTGATCGCCGGCCTGCTCGGCGGTACGCTGGCCGCAGGCACGCACGTCGCCAAGACCGGCTCGCGCGCCCTGATCAACACCTCGCCCGAGCCGTTCAGCAACATCGCCGCCTCGCTGGTCGAGGATGTGAGTGTGTTCGGCGGCCTGGCGCTCGCACTCTCCCATCCGATCACTTTTTTGTGCCTGCTGGCGGTCTTCGTCGGGTTGCTCGTCTGGTTGCTGCCCAAGCTGCTGCGGCTGGCAGCGAAACCGGTAAGGCATCTGGCGCGCCGCCGACAAGGAACTTGACGCCGCTTGGGAACTTGACCGGGTCGCGATCCATCGACCTAGGTCGAAGCGAGGAATGCTTTTCTTCGTCCGTGGCCGCGCTACACTGTCGCTTCCTATGTTCATTCGTCAGAACATCCAGACCCTGCGATTTTTTCGCACGACGCCGGCGATGCGCTGCCCGTACCTGCCGCACCGGCTGGAGACCAAGCTCGTCACCGAGCTGAGCGGACCTGACGCCGTGTCGCAGCACGACACCTTGACCGACGCGGGTTTTCGACGTTCCCATCATTTCGTCTACAAGCCGCTGTGCGACGGCTGCCGCGCATGCGTGCCGGTCAGGATCCGCGTGCGCGACTTCGAGCCGAGCCGCGCCCAGCGACGAATCCTGCGGCGCAACGAACGCGTCCACGCCACGGAGGTCCAGCCGCTGGCGACCGGCGAGCAGTTCTCGCTTTTCTCACGCTATGTGCTGACCCGCCATCGCGACGGCGACATGGCCGACATGGATTTCGACGACTATCGCGCCATGGTCGAGGAAAGCCCGGTCGAGACTGCCATTATCGAATTCCGGGACAATTCCACTGAAGGCCGGCTTGTTGGCGCTTGCCTGGTCGACTGGCTGTCGAGCGGCGTTTCGGCCGTTTACAGTTTCTATGATCCCCAGGATCCGCGGCGCGGGTTGGGCACGCACATGATCCTGTGGCTGGCGGAAAATGCCGCCAAGCGCGGCCTGCCCTACGTCTACCTCGGCTACTGGATCGCCGATTCGAGCAAGATGGCCTACAAGAGCGCGTTTCGGCCGCTGGAGTTCTTCGGTCCGGAGGGGTGGATGGAACTGCCGGCCGTCTAGGCGCCTATGGTATGAGCAGTCGCAACGGGGTGGAGCGACTTGACGCAGGTTCACAGCGGTCGAAACCGTTGCGGGAGGTGGCGCCCATGGTTGCGCCGCGTTATGACGCGGTGTGGGCGGCCCCCGTCGGCGAGGTGGGGTAAACAACAAGAACTCGCGCAGGGGTGATGAATGCGATTATTGCTGGCTTTCAGCACACTCGTCGACACGGTCAACGAAAAGCTGGGACTTATCTGCGACTGGCTGGTCTTGCTGGCCTGCCTGGTCAGCGGCGGCAATGCGATGATCCGCTATGCCTACGACACCAGCTCGAACGCCTGGCTGGAAGTGCAGTGGTACATGTTCGCCGTCATGGTCATGTTCGGCGCGTCCTACACGCTGAAGCGCAACGAGCATGTTCGGGTCGACCTGTTCTACATGACCTTGAGCCGCCGCGGGCAGCTCTGGGTCGATATCCTTGGCACCCTGGTCTTCCTGCTCCCGACCTGTGCCATCCTGGCTTGGCTGAGTTGGCCGTTCTTCATGCAGGCCTTCGTCGTCAACGAGCATTCCTCGAATGCCGGAGGCCTGCTCCGCTGGCCGATCAAGCTGGTCCTGCCGGTCGGTTTCACGCTGGTCGCTCTGCAGGGCCTCTCCGAGCTCATCAAACGTGTGGCCTTCCTGAACGGGATCCCCGTCGAAAGCCTCGAAGCGCACTACGAGAGGCCGACGCAATGATCCCTCTGGAGTGGATGCCGCCCCTGATGTTCGCCGGGCTGGTGGTCTTCATGATCATCGGCTACCCGGTGGCATTCTCGCTGGCGGCCGTCGGTTTCTTCTTCGGCTTCCTGTCGATCGAGATGGGCTACTTCACGATGGCCTTCATGCAGGCCATCCCGGGCCGCGTGTTCGGCAGCATCCTGTCGAACGAGCTGCTGCTCGCCATCCCATTCTTCACGTTCATGGGCGCCATCCTCGAGAAATGCGGCCTAGCCGAGGACATGCTCGAATCGATGGGTCAGCTGTTCGGGCCGATCAAGGGCGGCCTGGGATATTCGACCATCATTGTCGGATTCATCCTGGGTGCGATCACCGGCACGGTGGCGGCCCAGGTCATTGCCATGGCGCTGATCACCCTGCCGGTGATGATGCGGTACAAGTACGACATGCGCTACGCCACCGGCGTGCTGGCGGCATCGGGCACGATCACCCAGCTGGTGCCGCCCTCCCTGGTGCTGGTCGTGCTGGCCGATCAGCTCGGCCGCTCGGTGGGCGACATGTACCTTGGTGCCTGGGGACCGTCGCTGCTGCAGATCGCGATGTTCGCCGCCTATACGTTCTATCTGACGCTGGTCAAGCCGAACGCCCTGCCGCCTGTGCCGCGCACCCTGTTCGGCCGGGCGCTGCTGGTCAAGTGTGCCTGGGGCATCATCCCGGCCGCGGTGCTGATCTTCCTCGTACTGGGCACGATCATGATGGGCCTGGCGACCCCCACCGAGGCAGGCGCCATGGGGACCATCGGTGCCATCGTGCTCGCGGTCGTGCGCAATGCGCCGCTGACCAAATTCGACCGTATCATGTTCGGCGCCGGCTGTGCGTCGGCCGTCATCGGTGCGTTGATCGGAATCGTCGCGTTCAAGTCGGTCCCGTTCAAGATCGCCTTCACGATCATGTTCGCCGGCGTCGTATGGCTGTGCTGGCGTGCCTGGCAGGTGACCGAATTGCGCGACCTCATCGTCCAGGCCTTCCAGGCGACGATGCGCATCACCGCCATGGTCGCCTTCATCCTGGTCGGCGCGACCTGCTTCTCGATCACCTTCCAGGGTGTCGACGGCAACCAGTGGGTCGAGCATCTGATGTCGAGCCTGCCGGGCGGCGTCTGGGGTTTCCTGATCGTCGTCAACCTGTTCGTCTTCTTCCTGGCCTTCTTCCTCGACTTCTTCGAGATCGCCTTCATCATCGTGCCGATGCTGTCGCCGGTGGCCCAGAAGCTCCTCTCACCCGTGGTCGGCGCCGACGCCGCCCTGATCTGGTTCGGCGTCATGCTCTGCGTGAACGTCCAGACCTCGTTCATGCATCCCCCGTTCGGATTCGCGCTGTTCTACTTGCGCAGCGTCGCCCCCAAGGAGGTGAAGAGTTCCGACATCTACTGGGGGTCGATTCCCTGGGTGCTGCTGCAGCTGATCATGGTCGCGATCGTGATCGCCGTGCCGCAATCCGTCACCTACTTCCTCGACAAGCCGTCTGGCATCGATCCGAGCAAGGTCAAGATCGAGATCCAGGCACCGCCGAGCGATGACGCCCCACCGCCGATCTTCGGCGCGCCACCGAAGAACTGATTGCGATTCTCCTCCCCAGCTCCGCTGGGGAGGTGCCGGCATCTTCGCCGACGGAGGGTCATGGGCCATGGCACCGCTGTTCTTTGTGGCTCATGGCCCCTCCACCCCGTATGAAGAGGCACCTCCCCGCCGAAGGTGGGGAGGTGAATGGACGGCTCGCCCATATGCGAATGCCGCCGATGCCGGACGGGGGGGGACAAAATGAAAAAGCCCCGCCGGGACCGGCGGGGCTTTCTGCTTCAGGCGACGCTTCTCTACCGGCCCTGGGCCGACATCGAGAAATTGAAGTTGTCGAAGGTGTTCTCGGCGACGCGGAACCACAGGTTCTCGTCGGCCCGGAACGCCTTCAGGCTGTCGTAGATCTTCTTGAACTTCGGATCCTTGGCCGAGAGCTCGTCGTAGTACTTGTAGGCCTCGTTGAAGCACGGCTCGAGCACGGAGCGCGGGAACGGGCGCAGCTCGGTGCCGGCCGCAACCAGGCGACGCAGCGCCGGGGGATTGCCGGCGTCATACTTCGGCACCATCCACGACGTCACGAGGCCGGCCGCCGTCTCGGCCATCGCCTTGTACGGCTTGGGCAGTTCGTCCCACGCCTTGTTGTTGATGTAGAGCGAGCCGACCGACGCGCCTTCCCACCAGCCGGGATAGTAGTAGTACTTGGCGACCTTGTTGAAGCCGAGCTTCTCGTCGTCGTACGGGCCGACCCATTCGCAGGCGTCGATCGTGCCCTTCTCGAGCGCCGGATAGATGTCGCCGCCGGCGATCTGCTGCGGCACGACACCGAGACGGGTCAGGATCAGGCCAGCGAAGCCGCCGACGCGGAACTTCAGGCCCTTCATGTCGTCCATCGACTTGATCTCCTTGCGGAACCAGCCACCCATCTGGCAGCCGGTGCCCCCGAAGGTCAGCGAGCGGAAATTGTATTCCTTGTAGAACTCGTTGATCAGGTCGTGGCCGCCGCCGAAATTCAGCCAGGCGTAGTATTGGCGCTGGTTCATCGAGAACGGCAGGCCGGTCTCGAACACGAAATTCGGATGCTTGCCGAAATAGTAATAGGCTGCAGTCTGGCCAGCCTCGACGGTACCGTTCTGCACCGCGTCGGCCACCTGCAGACCGGGCACGATTTCACCCGCCGCGAACACCCTGACCTGGAACTTGTTGTCGGACATCTCGCCGACCATCTTGGCGAACAACTCTGCGCCGCCGTACAGCGTGTCGAGCGACTTGGGAAAGCTCGAGGTCAGGCGCCATTTGACTTCCGGCATGCTCTGGGCGATGGCCGGCGCGGCGACCGTCGTCGCGGCGGCAACGCCCGCGGCACCAACGCCCGCGGTACGGATAAACTTTCTACGCTGCATATCTACTAATCCTCCCTACGGGATACCCCATGCTCCCGTTTGCGGTGCAACACTGGCATGCACAGTAGGGTTTGAAAAGGCGCCTTGATGACAAAAACGAGACCGTTAGCCGCAAGGGTCTCGTTCCGCCGAAGATGCAACAATTTCATCGGCCGGCGAGTGCAAATACTCGCCGGGCCAGATGCCTTGGGGGTCAGACCTTGCCGGCTCCATACATGCGGGCCATGAAGCCGTCGAAACCGCCTTCGGCGATACGCGACCACAGGACCTGCTCGGAGCGATAGGGCTTCCACATGTCCCAGACCTTCTTGAACTTGGGGTTCTTGGCCTGGATCTCGTTGCACAGCTCGTTGGCCGCGTTGAAGCAGGCCTCGAGGACCGGAGTCGGGAACGGCTGCAGCTTGACGCCGGCCGCCACGAGGCGGCGCAGCGCCGCCGGATTGCCATTGTCGTACTTGGCCAGCATCCACAGGGTCACTTCGTCGGCCGCGACTTCGATTGCCTTTTGATACATCGACGGCAGCGTGTCCCACGCCTTTTGGTTGATATACGCCGTTCCCATGCCGGTGCCTTCCCACCAGCCCGGGTAGTAGTAGTACGGCGCCACCTTGGCGAAGCCGAGCTTCTCGTCGTCGTACGGGCCGACCCATTCGGCAGCGTCGATCGTGCCTTTTTCCAGGGCGGGATAGATATCGCCGCCCGCGATCTGCTGCGCCACCACGCCAAGCTTGGCGAGAATCTGCCCGGCAAAGCCGCCGACACGGAACTTCAGTCCTTTCAGGTCGTCGACCGTCTTGATCTCCTTGCGGTACCAGCCGCCCATCTGCGCACCGGTACCGCCCATCATGTGACCGACGACGCCATAGTCCTTGTAGAACTCGTTCATGATCTGACGGCCGCCGCCATGCATCCACCACGCGACATGCTGGCGGCTGTTCAGGCCGAACGGCATTGCCGTGTCGAAGGTGAAGGTGATGTCCTTGCCGATATAGTAATAGGCCGCCGTCTGGCCGATCTCGACTGTGCCGTTCTGAACAGCGTCGAAAACCTGAAGACCAGGCACGATCTCGCCCGCGGCGAACGGCGTGATCTTGAACTTGCCGTCGGTGACTTCGGCCACCCGGTTGCAGAAAAGCTCGGCACCTCCCCACAGGGTGTCGAGCGACTTCGGGAAGCTCGAAGTCAGGCGCCATTTCAGCTCCGGCATGCCTTGTGCCAATGCCGGTGCAGCGGCCGTGGTCGCTGCAGCGCCCACGCCAGCGGTCTTCAGGAATCTGCGACGTTGCATCTGGTCCCTCCCTGGGATGTTTCTTGTATGCCGAGACATTGATTCCACTCAGCTGCCATGTGATGGCCGTCTTGGCCAAGGGAACACTGAACAAGAATGCCCCGCCGGAGCGGGGCTTCAGTCGATATCTGCGGATTGGCTATTTTACCGTCTGGGCGGCCGTGAAAGCGAAGCTCTCATAGGTCAGCTCGGCGACCCGAAACCACAGGAACTGCTCTTCGCGGAAGGCCTTCCAGTGGTCGTAGATCTTCCTGAACTTGGCGTTCTTGCCCGAAAACTCGTCGTAGAGTTCATGGGTCGCCTTCCACGCCGCCGCCAGGACTTCGCGCGGATAGGGCCGCAACTGCGCTCCCGCCGCTACGAGACGGCGCAACGCCTGGGGATTCTGGGTGTCGTAGCGGGCCAGCATCTCGCCATTGACGTCGGCCGCCACCGACTCCACCGCAACCTTGTACGCTGGCGGCAGCGCATCCCAATGCTGCTTGCCGATCATCAGCGTGATCTGCGTGCCCGCTTCCCAGAAGCCCGGATAGTAGTAGTACGGCGCCACCTTGTAGAAGCCGAGCTTCTCGTCATCGTAGGGCCCGACCCATTCCGCTCCATCGATCGCACCGCGTTCGAGGGCGGGGAAGATGTCACCGCCGGCGATCTGTTGAGGCACGGCGCCGAGCTTGGCCCACACCTGGCCTCCGATGCCCGGGATGCGCATCTTGAGGCCCTTCATGTCGTCGAGCGTCTTGATCTCCTTGCGGAACCAGCCGCCCATCTGGACGCCGGTATTGCCGGCGGGAAACGGCACGGCGTTGTAGTCGGCCATGAACTCCCGCATGAGCTGCAATCCGCCACCCTGCATCATCCAGGCATTCTGCTGGCGCGCTGTCAGGCCGAACGGCACACCGGCATCGAATCCCATGGTGAGGTCCTTGCCGACAAAGTAGTAGCTCGCGGTGTGGCACATCTCGACGGTGTTGTTCTGCACCGCGTCGAGCGCCTGCAAGGCGGGCACGATCTCGCCCGGGGCGAACACGCGCACCTGGAGCTTGTTGTCGGTCAGCACGGCGATCTTCTTGGCGAACGACTCGGCCGCGCCGTACAGAGTATCGAGTGACTTGGGGAAGCTCGACGTCAATCGCCATTTGAGTTCAGGGGCCGACTGGGCGATGGCCGGCGCCGCAACAACGCTGGCTGCACCGCCGACAGCGGCCGATGCCACGAATTTCCGGCGTCTCATGATTTTACCTCCCACCGTTTCTTGGGTTTGTTTCCTCCCTGAGTCACATTCCATTCGGCTGGACAGCCGAATGGAATGTGCCCAACAACCAAGCTGAACGCTCACAGTCCCGCAGCCCGATGGAACCGCGCGCGGTTCCATCGGATTGGGGGCCGTTACCCGAGCTTGTTGGCGGCCGACTGGCGCGCCATGAAGCTGTCGAAGGTGAATTCGGCAACGCGGAACCACAGGATCTCCTCGTTGCGGAACGGCTTCCACCCCTCGTAGACCCTCTTGAACTTCGCGTTTTTCGCCGCGATTTCGGCGTAGAGTTCGTTGGCCGCATTGAAGGCGGCTTCCATCACCGACTGCGGGAAGGGCGTCAGCTTGGTGCCAGCCGCCATCAGCTCACGCAGAGCCCTGGGGTTTTCCGCGTCGTACTTCGAGAGCATCAGCGCCTGGGCCCTCGCACACGCCGCTTCGATCACCGACCGATAGTATTTCGGCAGCTCGTTCCACTTCGTCATGTTGACGTAGCACGACGTCTGCGGCCCACCTTCCCACCAGCCGGGGTAGTAGTAGTATGGGGCGATCTTGTTGAAGCCGAGCTTCTGGTCGTCGTAGGGACCGACCCATTCGGCGGCATCGATCGTGCCCTTCTCGAGCGCCGGATAGATGTCGCCGCCGGCAATCTGTTGCGGCACCGACCCGAGCTTGGCGCAGATCAGGCCGGCAATGCCGGCGATGCGGAATTTCAGGCCTTTCATGTCTTCAGGGGTCTTGATCTCCTTGCGGAACCAGCCACCCATCTGGGCGCCGGTGTTGCCGGCCGGGATCGAGATGGTGTTGTACTCCTTGTAGACCTCGGCCAGCGCCTCGCGGCCCCCGCCCCAGTTCATCCAGGCCTCCTGTTGCCTGGCGTTCATGCCGAACGGCATTGTCGTATCGAACGCCAGCGTCGGATCCTTGCCCATGTAATAGGTGCCGGCGGAGTGGCCCATCTCGACGGTACCGTTCTGCACCGCGTCGAGCACTTGCAACCCGGGCACGATCTCGCCGGAGGCGAAGATTCGGACCTGGAATTTGTTGTCCGTCATCTCGCTGATGAACTTGGTGATGTTCTCACCCGCGCCATACAGCGTGTCGAGGGACTTGGGAAAGCTCGAAGCCAATCGCCACTTGAGCTCGGGCATCGATTGAGCGATTGCGGGGGCGGCAAGCGTACCAGACGCGACAACGGCGCCCCCACCGACAGCGGCGGAGCGCAGGAACCGACGACGTTGCATGTGTGTCCCTCCCAGGACGTTTTTTGCTTCGCAGAAGTGGTTGTTCCACCTCGCGGACTCAATCTGCCATGCGGAAGGACGCTTGGCAAAGGGAACGCTCAACTCCTCATGGCCGGGAGCGCGCCACTCCGTGGCGCTCATGCTCTTCATGCGGACCGCGGGCGACACCTGCCCGCTCATAACCCACGAGCGGGGACGCTCGCGCTGCCGATGAGCGCCCTGGAGTGGCGCGCTCCCGGGCAAAAAAAGCCCCGCCGAAGCGGGGCTTTTCAACCGGGTGTCCCAGGTTGATGTCAGAGCTTGTTGGCTGCCGACTGGCGAGCCATGAAGTTGTCGAACGTGTTCTCGACAACGCGGAACCACAGCACCTCTTCGTTGCGGAACGGCTTCCACGAATCGTAGACCTTCTTGAACTTCGGGTTCTTGGCGACCGTCTCGGCGTAGAGTTCGTTGGCGGCGTTGAAGCAGGCCTCCATCACCGACTGCGGGAACGGCAGGAACTTGGTGCCGGCGGCGACCAGCTCACGCAGCGCCTTGGGATTCTGCACGTCGTACTTGCCGACCGACCTGACGTTGGTTTCGGCCGCGGCGCTGGCGACCGCTTCCTTGTAGATGGCCGGAAGCGCATTCCAGGCCTTGAGGCCGACGAACAGCGACAGCGCGGCGCTGCCCTCCCACCAGCCGGGATAGTAGTAGTACTGTGCGACCTTGTTGAAGCCGAGCTTCTGGTCGTCGTACGGGCCGACCCATTCGGCGGCGTCGATCGTGCCCTTCTCCAGCGCCGGGTAGATTTCGCCGCCGGCGAGCTGCTGCGGCACGACGCCGAGCTTGGCCATCACCTGGCCGGCGAAACCGCCGATGCGCATCTTCACGCCCTTCATGTCCTCCGGCGACTTGATCTCCTTGCGCCACCAGCCGCCCATCTGGGCACCGGTGTTGCTCATCAGGAAGGAGGTCATGTTGTAGTCCTTGTAGAACTCGCGCATCAGCTCGAGCCCGCCACCGTGGTAGACCCAGGCATTGTGCTGGCGGGTGTTGAGCCCGAACGGCACCGCGGTGTCGAAGGCGAAGGTCGGGTCCTTGCCGACATAGTAGTACGACGCGGTGTGGCCGCACTCGACGGTCTCGTTCTGCACGGCGTCGACGACCTGCAGACCGGGCACGATCTCTCCGGCGGCAAATACGCGGATCTGGAACTTGTTGTCGGTCAGCGCGGCGACTCGCTTGGCGAAGTCCTCGCCGGCGCCGAAGATGGTGTCGAGCGACTTCGGAAAGCTCGACGCCAGGCGCCACTTGATCTCAGGCATCGACTGGGCGATGGCGGGCGCGGCAACCGTTCCGGCGGCAGCTACCGCTGCACCGCCCACACCGGCGGTACGCAGGAACTTGCGACGTTGCATTGTGAGAATCCTCCTGGTCGAAACTTGCACGGTACACGCATGCGGCCCGGCAAACCGCGTCGGCGGCGGCCGGCTTATGGCACAGTGGTCCAGGCCTGCCGCAGCGATGTTTCAGCGCAGGGCGAGAAGGATGAGCGCAAGCGTGCCGAGGGCAATCCGGTACCAGGCGAACACCCCGAAGCCGTGCCGGCTGATGAAGCGGACGAACGGGCCGACCACCAGCGTAGCCGACGCGAAGGCAGCGATGAATCCCAGGGCGATCACGCCACCGCCGTGCCAGTCGAGCGACGTCCAGTTCTTGTAGAGGTCGTAGACCGTTGCGCCGATCATGGTCGGGATGGCGAGGAAGAACGAGAACTCGGCCGCCGTTGCCCGATCGACGCGGAACACGCGGGCACCCATTATGGTAGCGCCGGCGCGTGACACGCCGGGAACCATCGCAAGGCTTTGGCAGAGACCGACATAGAGCGCCGTCTTGAGGTCGACCTCGTCGAGCGACTTGATGCGCGGTCGCTGCGCCAGCCGCTCGATAACCAGGATGGCAATGCCGCCCACGATCAGCGCCACTGCCACGACCCACGGGCTGAACAGCACCGACTTGATGTACTTGTGCGCCACAACGCCGATCAACGCCGCGGGCAGGAAAGCGACGACCACCGCCGCCGTGAAGCGCAGCGCGAGCGGCTCGCGCTGCAGCAGGCCGGTCGCCGTCGTCCAGAGCTTGGCACGGTAAAGAAAGCAGATGGCGAGGATGGCGCCGAGCTGGATGACGATCTCGAACACCTTGCCGGGCGGTCCCCGGAAGTTCAGCACCTCTTCGGCGAGGATGATGTGCCCGGTCGAGGAGACCGGCAGAAACTCAGTGAGGCCCTCGACGACGCCGATCAGCACCGTCTTCCAGATCAGCGTCAGGTCCATCGGTCAGTCCTTGAAGCGTCGGGCGCGCGGCCAGCCTTTTTCGGGCATGCGGCCCGCCTGGGCGCGCTCGCCGCGCCAGAACCTGAGCTCGGCGGCGGGGATGACGCGGTTCGCCCATGGCAGCCCTTCGCCAAGCTGAAAGGCCTGGACATCGGACAGGCGGTCGGCCTTGGAGCGCTGCAGCAGCACGCCGCGGCCACGTGCCATCTCCGGGACCTGTTCCAGCGGGAAGATCAGGAGCTTGCGCCCCTCGCTCAGCGCCGCCACCGAATCGGCCTTGTCCGGCACGATCGACAGGGCCTGGGCCTTCTCCTTGTCGGCCAGGTTCAGCACCTGCTTGCCGTTCTTGGTCTGCGCCACGACCTCGTCCTCGGGCACGACGAAGCCACGGCCGGCATCGGAGGCGACCAGGAACTTCCGGCCACCCTTCAGGACCTGGAGCAGGATGATATCCTGCTCGTTGCCGAGCTCGATCATCAGCCGGATCGGCTCGCCATGGCCCCGCGCGCTCGGCAGCTTGTCGCAGCTCAGCGTATAGAAGCGGCCGTTGGTGCCGAACACCAGGATCTTGTCGGTAGACTGGGCATGCACGGCAAATCGCGGCCCGTCCCCTTCCTTGTACTTGAGATCGGCTGCCGCCTGCTCGTCGAGATGGCCCTTGGCGGCGCGGATCCAGCCCTTCTCGGAGCAGACCACGGTGATCGGCTCGCGCTCGACGAAATCCTCGACCGCATGCTCGACCTCCGCCGGCGCGTCGGCGAGATCGGTCCGGCGGCGGCCGAGCTCCGTCTTGCCGCCGAACCGGCGCTTGGTCTCCTGGACCTCGGCGGCGATCGACTGCCACTGCTTGTCCTCGTCCCTGAGCAGCGCCCGCAGCTCTTTGCGTTCGGCGGTGAGCTTCTTGTGCTCGCCCTTGATCTCGAACTCCTCGAGTCGGCGCAGGGCGCGCAGCCGCATGTTGAGGATCGCCTCGGCCTGCAGGTCGGAGAGCCTGAACGCCGCGATCATGTGCGGCTTGGGCTCGTCCTGCTCGCGCAGGATCTTGATCAGCCTGTCGAGGTTTAGATAGGCGATCAGGTAGCCGTCGAGGATCTCGAGGCGGCGGTCGATCTCGGCCAGGCGGTGCGTCGAGCGGCGCACCAGCACCTCGCGGCGGTGATCGAGGAAGGCCTGCAACGCCTCGCGCAGGTTCATGACCCGCGGGGTGTTGTCCTTGTCGAGGACGTTGAGATTGAGCGGGAAGCGGATCTCGAGGTCGGTCAGCTTGAACAGCTGCTCCATCAGGAGCTCGGCCGGCACGTTGCCGGTGCGTGGCTCGAGCACGATGCGCACGTCGTCGGCCGATTCGTCGTGCACGTCTTCGAGGATCGTCAGCTTCTTGGCATTGATGATCTCGGCGATGCGCTCGATCAGCTTGCCCTTCTGGACCTGATAGGGGATCTCCGTGACGATGATGCGGTACTGGCCGCGCGGCAGCTGTTCGACGGACCAGCGAGCCCGCAGCCGGAACGCGCCGCGGCCGGTGCGATAGGCCTCGACGATCGATTCGCGCGGCTCGACCAGCACGCCGCCGGTCGGAAAATCGGGCCCCTTGACCAGGTCGACCAGCGTCTCGACCCGGGCATTTGGCGTGCGGATCAGATGCAGCAGTGCGTCGCACAATTCGCCGGTATTGTGCGGCGGGATCGACGTCGCCATGCCGACGGCGATGCCGGCGGCGCCGTTGGCCAGCAGGTTGGGGAAACCGCCGGGCAGGACGACCGGCTCCTCTGTCGAGCCGTCGTAGTTGGGCCGGAAGTCGACGGCGTTCTCGTCGATGCCGGCCAGCAGCGCCTCGGCGACCTCGGTGAGGCGCGCCTCGGTGTAGCGCATGGCGGCTGGGTTATCGCCGTCGATGTTGCCGAAGTTGCCCTGCCCTTCGATCAGTGGATAGCGCGCCGCAAACTCCTGGGCCAGGCGCACCAGGGCGTCGTAGATCGACTGGTCGCCGTGCGGATGGTACTGGCCGATCACGTCGCCGACCACGCGTGCGCTCTTCTTGAAGGCGCTGTTGGGGTCGAGCCGCAGCTGGCGCATGGCGTAAAGCAGCCGGCGATGAACCGGCTTCAGGCCGTCGCGCACATCGGGCAGCGAGCGCGCCATGATCGTCGACAGCGCGTACGACAGGTAACGCTCGCTGAGCGCCTGGCCGAACTGCACCGGCTTGACCACCGCCAGCGGGACGACGTTGTTGCGTTTTGCCATGAGCCGGTTCGAGGGGATGGACCGCGGTTCGAGCCGCAATCCTTGTTGTTTCTAACGCTGCAGCGTTTCCATAAATCTCGCCCGCGCGGCAGGCAAGGGCTTGTTGTGTGGCCAAAAGACATGCCGCTCGAGAAAGAATGCCGTGAGATCAAGGCCCTGGCGCAGGTCCTGCACGTCCGATGCAAGGCCGCCGGTGGACAGAAAGGCCGGCAGGGCCACCAGTCTTTCCTTGTACGGTCCGGCTGCCGCGCGCGAAACCGCCCGGCCGGTCTTGGGCGAAACGTAAGCGAGATCGGCCGTCGCACCAGTCAAGGCGCAGGCTGCGAGGTCCAACCCGAAACCCAGCTCCTGCAGGAGCCCGAGCTCGAGCCTGACGTAGATCGTGGGCCATCCCGGGTGTCCCAGGGCCGTCAGGAACGCTAGGAATCCATCGAACATGGCGGGATGCGGTTCGCGCTCAGGCAGGGCGGCGTCAATCAGCGCGCATGCCGCGGCAAGGCCGGCCAGCTCGCTTGCATCCTCGAGGGCGCGTGCCGCGTGAGGCTCGCGCAGCTCGGCGGTGTAGTTTCCGAGCTGCTCCGCCAGCCGCGCGCGCCAGCCGAGCGCCACCAGATTGCCGGGCTGCCAGACCGGGCGGGCGCGCCGCGACATGCCGCCCGGCACGAAACCGGCGTGCCGGCCATGGTCGCGAGTCAGCAGCGATGCAATCAGCCCGCTCTCGCCGTGCGCTCGCGCCGACAGCACGATGCCCTCGTCGCGCCATTCCATGCCGACGGTATGCCGCGTTTAACAATTCGGCGCTAGGCTGGCCCATGATCAAGCTGAACCGACGCCGCCTGTTGGCTGCCGGCACGGTGGCCGCCGCCCTGCCGACCCGCATTTTCGCCCAGACGTCAGAGGCCGCACGACCGCGCCTGCTGCAGGGCGTGCAGTCGGGCGACGTCATGCCCGACGGCGGCGTCGTGTGGAGCCGTGCCGACCGGCCGGCGCGCATGCTCGTGGAGTATGCGACGACCGAGAAATTCACCGATCCCAAGCGGATCGTCGGTCCCATGGCACTGGAAGCGACCGATTTCACGTCGCGCGTTCGCATCCGCGGGGTGGCGCCCGGCCAGACGGTCTTCTATCGCGTGTCCTACCTCGATCTCGGCGACTACAAGACCGTGAGTGAACCGGTCGGCGGGCACTTCCGCGTTCCGCCATCGGCCGGCAACGACGTGAGCTTCGTCTGGTCGGCCGACACGGTCGGCCAGGGCTGGGGCATCAATCCCGACGTCGGCGGCATGACGATCTACGAGGCCATGCGGCGGCTTGCGCCGGACTTCTTCATTCACAGCGGCGATGCGATCTACGCCGACAACCCGCTGCAGGCGGAAAAAAAGCTGCCCGACGGCAAGGCCTGGAAGAACGTGGTCACCGAGGCGAAATCCAAGGTCGCCGAGACCCTCGAGGATTTCCGCGGCAATCACCGCTACAACCTGCTCGACGACAACCTGCGCCGCTTCAACGCCGAGGTGCCCATGCTGGCGCAATGGGACGATCACGACGTGATCGACAACTGGTACTGGGAGCGCCGCCTCGACAACGACACGCGCTATCGCCAGAAGAGCGTCGCCGTGCTGGCGGCCTACGGTCAGCGGGCGTTCCGCGAGTACATGCCCCTGGCGGGCGACCTCGACGGACCGATGCAGCTCTATCGCAGGTTCTCCTTCGGCCCGCGCCTCGACGTCTTCCGCATCGACATGCGCAGCTTCCGCGGTCCCAACGGCGCCAACCGTCAGGCAATGGCCGGACCTGATACGGCCTTCCTCGGCAATCGACAGATCGAATGGTTGAAGGGCGCCCTGAAGGAGTCGAAGGCGACGTGGAAGATGATCGCCGCCGACATGCCGATCGGCGTGGTGGTCTACGACGACTGGCGCAGCAAGTCGGGCTCCGAGGCGGTCGCCAACGGTGACGACGGCCCACCGCTCGGCCGCGAGCTGGAGATCGCCGACCTGCTCGCCTTCATCAAGCGCGAGGATATCCGCAACGTGCACTGGATTACCGGCGACGTGCACTACGCGGCAACCCATCGCTACGATCCCAGTCGCGCGGCATTCACCGATTTCACGCCGTTCTACGAATTCGTCTCGGGCCCGCTGTGCGCCGGCGGCTTCGGCCCCAACACGCTGGACCGCACGTTCGGGCCCGAGGTGGTCTTCCAGAAGGTCCCGCCGCCCGGGCGCTTCGATCTCGCGCCGTCGGAAGGCTCCTGCCATTTCGGCCATGTCAGGATCGACGGCGCCACCGGCGGCCTGACCGTCACTCACCGCGACGCCGCCGGCGGCGTCCTCCACGCACTGAGCCTGGCGCCGGCGTGAGCAGCTATTCGTCCCCCGTAACCGGGTCGTAACCGGGGGAGAGGTGGCGCGAAGGGCCGGAGGGGAAGAGCAGCACGCGAGATCCTTCCGATTCTGACATCGGAATCGGAATCTCCCGGACTGAGGCCTTCCCCCTCCGCCGCCGTATGACGGCGGTACCTCCCCCGATGACGGGGGAGGGGTTAGTTCCCTACGTCTCGTAATCCAGCCCGATCGCGCGGTAGTGGGCAGGGTCGTCGGCCCAGCGTTCGCTGACCTTGACGTGCAGGAAGAGATGCACGGGGCGCTCCAGCAGCTGCCCAAGCTCGTGGCGGGCGCGGGCGCCGATCTGCTTGATGCGGGCGCCGCCCTTGCCGAGGACGATGGCGCGCTGGCCTTCGCGGGCCACGTGGATCGTCTGCTCGATGCGCGTGCTGCCGTCGGGCCGGTCCTCCCACTTGTCGGTCTCGACGGCCGCCTCGTAGGGCAGCTCCTGGTGGAGCTGAAGGAACACCTGCTCGCGCGTCACCTCGGCCGCCAGCAGTCGCATCGGCAGGTCCGCCGCCTGATCCTCGGGATAGAGGAAGGGTCCTTCGGGCAGCGCCGTGGCCAGGGCCGTCAGGATGTCGGCGATGCCGTCCTGACGCAGGGCGCTCACCATGAAGGTGCGATCGAAAGCCAGGCGCTCGTTCAGCCGGGCCGCCAGCGCAAGCAGCTTTTCGCGCGCCACGAGATCGATCTTGTTCAGGATCAGGAATCGCGGGACGCGCTGATCCTTCAACCGCTCGATGATCGCCTCGGTCTCCGCACCGATGCCGCGCTCAGCATCGACCACCAGAGCGACGATGTCGGCATCGTCGGCGCCTTGCCAGGCCGCGGCGACCATGGCCCGCTCGAGGCGTCGCTTGGCGATGCGAAAAATCCCTGGCGTGTCGACGAGGACGACCTGGGCGCGGCCTCCTTCGGCGAGGTCGACCATGGCGATGCCGATCACCCGCATGCGCGTGGTCTGCACCTTGGGCGAGACGATGCTCACCTTGGAGCCGACCATGGCATTGACCAGCGTCGATTTGCCGGCATTGGGCGCGCCGACGATGGCGGCGAAGCCGGCGCGGGTCCTGGGCTCGCTCACGACTGGCCGAGCCCCTCGATGAGCAGGCGCGCCGCCTCGCTTTCCGCCTCGCGCTTGGTTCGGCCCCTGCCCTGAACTGGCTCGGCGGTGCCGACGCGGACCTCGACCACGAACATCGGCTCGTGCTCGACGCCTTCGCGGCCGACCTGGCGATAAACCGGCAGGGCGAGGCCGCGCGCCTGCGCCCATTCCTGCAGCTGCATCTTCGGTGGCCTCGGCGCCGGGTTGTGGCTGCCCAGCCGATCGCCCCACAGGCGCTCGACGGTTGCCGCCGCTGCCGCATAGCCGGCGTCGACGAAGACTGCCCCGAGCAGCGCCTCCATCATATCGGCGAGGAGCGCCGGCGAGGCCGGCGGCGCGCCGCGGTAGGCGATCAGGTGATTGTTCAGACCGCTCGCCTGCGCGATCTCGCCCAGGGTGCGCGTGCTCACCAGAGCGGCATGGCGCTGCGCCAGCTGGCCTTCCGCCTCGCCGGGAAATCGGCGCAACAGCAGGTCGGCCATGGCGAGCGACAGCACGCGGTCGCCGAGGAACTCCAGCCGCTCATTGCCATAGGGGAAGGCCGCCTTGAGGTCGCGCCTCCGGTCGAGCGCCCCGCGATGGGTCAACGCCTCGACAGCGAGTTCACGCCGCGCAAAAGCGTACCCGAGTCCGCCTGCCAGCGCTTCGAAATCGACGTCGGTCTGGCTCAGTGGATCGCCATGAAGAAACGATTGAATCGAATGGCTTCGGGCCATTTCCACGGCTCCAGCCAGCCCGCCGCAGATGGATCGTGCGAGAAGAAGATGAACTCGGCGCGGCCGACCAAGTTTTCCGATGGAACATACCAGCCGAGTTGATCGCGGTCGCGCGCCGATCCCGAGAAATCGCGCAGCATCAGGCGTGTTCGGCTGTCGAGCGAATCGTCGCGATTGTCGCCCATGACGAAGTAGTTGTTCGCCGGAACGAGGAACTCCGGCGTGTTGTCGGCGGGTCCGGCGTCGCTGTACTCGAGCACCGTGTAGCTGCGCCCGTTGGGCAAGGTTTCGCGATAGAGGGTGCCCCTGGGATAGAGGCCGTTAGCCTTGGAATACTCGCCGATGCGCGTGCGCTGGACCGCCGTGCCATTGATGTGCAGCACGCCGTTGGTCACCTGGATCCGATCACCCGGCATGCCGACGATGCGCTTGATGTAATCGGTACGGTTGACGCCCTGCCCCTGGTCGCCTGGATATTTGAACACCGCGACATCGCCACGCTCCGGCGGCTGGCCGAAGATGCGGCCGGAGAACAGCCCCATCGAGAACGGGAACGAATGCTTGCTGTATCCGTACGAGTATTTCGAGACGAACAGGTAATCACCGACCAGCAAGGTCGGGATCATCGATCCGCTGGGGATATTGAACGGCTCGATGGCGAAGGTGCGCACAACCAGGGCGATGAGCACCGCATAGACGACGGTGCGGACGGTCTCGCCCCAGCCGCCGGCCTTCTCCTGTCCCCGCTTTCGACGTTCAGCCACGTCCGTCATCGCTGTCCCAGTTTAAACGAGCCGCGCCTATAGCAGGGTAGGAACCCGCTGTCTCTTGCCCCTGGTGTCTCAGGAGGGGTTGGACACAATTCTCACGTGCCTCCCCCGTAATCGGGGGAAGTGGCCCGCCCGCGCGGCCGAAGCCGCTACGGCGCGGCGAAGGCCCGCATGACGGGGCACCTTCCCCGGTGACGGGGGAGGGATTGCAGATGCCGGTCATGTCCCCGACACCGCGGAAATAATCACGAAAGCCTGGGCCATTGGGTATTCGTCGGTCAAGCTCAGATCGATTTGCGGCGACATTCCGGCTGGCGTCAGCTCCTGCAGGCGCGCCAAAGCGCCACCTGTCAGGGCCATTGTCGGCTTGCCGCCGCGCATGTTCACGACCCCCATGTCGCGCCAGAAGACGCCACGCCGCAGGCCCGTGCCCAGCGCCTTCGCGCAGGCCTCCTTGGCGGCGAACCGCTTGGCGTAGCTGGCGGCCCGCGTCGCCCGCCCCTCCGACCTCTTCTGTTCAGTCTCTGTGAAAATCCGCTGCACGAATCGATCGCCGAACCGATCCAGCGACTTCTCGATACGCCTGATATCCGTGAGATCGCTGCCGATGCCCAGGATCACTTGGCCACCCCACCGCCGGCTCGCGCTGCGTCCATGACCCGCCGCATCTCGCGGATCGCCGGCTCAAACCCGACGAAGATCGCCTCTCCGACCAGGAAATGGCCGATATTGAGCTCGCGCACCTCGGGAATTGCCGCCACCGGCCCGACGTCGGCATAGCTGAGGCCATGCCCGGCGTGGCATTCGAGGCCGAGCCTCGTGCATAAGGCAGCCGCCTTCTGCAGACGGCCAAGCTCGGCGCGCTGGGCCTCGCCTTCGAGCTCGCAGTACCGGCCGGTGTGTAGCTCGACGACCGGCGCGCCGAGGGCGACGGCGGCCTCGAGCTGGCGCGGATCGGCCTCGATGAACAGCGAGACCCGGATGCCAGCGTCGCGCAGGCGGCTCACCATCGGCCGCAGATGGTTGTGCTGCCCGGCCGCATCGAGCCCCCCTTCCGTGGTCCGCTCCTCGCGCTTCTCCGGCACGATGCAGGCGGCATGCGGACAGTGACGAAGTGCGATCGCGACCATCTCCGCCGTCGCCGCCATCTCGAAATTGAGTGGGATCGTGAGCTCGCGCATCAGGCCTTCGATGTCGGCGTCGACGATGTGGCGGCGATCCTCCCGAAGATGAGCCGTGATGCCGTCGGCGCCCGCGGCGGCGGCAAGGCGGGCGGCGCGCAGGGGATCGGGCAGGCGCCCGCCTCGCGCATTACGCACCGTCGCCACGTGGTCGATGTTGACGCCCAGACGAAGATGGCTGGACGCGCGGGAGGGTTTGGAAACGGACATGGGCTACTTTCGGTGTGACAGGGCGCGAGCGCTCAATTGCGCGCCCGCTCGACGGCGTTGATGGCGGGCGAGGCGCGCAACGCCGCGGCAATATCGGCCAGGTGCTTGACGTCGGTCACCTCGACATCGATCACCATATCGAAGAAATCCATCGACCGATTGGTGATTCGGAGATTCGAGATGTTGCCGTGGTTGCGCGCGATCACCGTCGACAGGCTCGACAGGCTGCCCGGCTGGTTGGCCACGGTGACCTTGAGGCGACCGGTATAGGTTCCCGTCGCTCCTTCCTTGACCGAATCCCAACCGACGTCAATCCAGCGCTCGGATGCCTCGGAGAAGCTCTCCAGCGTCGCGCAATCGATGGTATGAATCGTCACGCCCTTGCCCGTGGTGATGATGCCGACGATGCGATCGCCCGGCAGGGGGTGGCAGCAGCGGGCGAAGTGAACCGCCATGCCCGGGATCAGGCCGCGGATGGCGATCTCGCCGCTGCTCGTCTTGCCGCGCCCGACATCGACCGGCTTGCCGGCCTTGGTGCGGGCCCGCGAGATCGGTACCACGTCGGCGCCGCCCGTCTTCCGGCCCTGCTTGAGGCCCGGATAGACCGCCATCAGCACTTCGCGGGCACCGATCAACCCTTCGCCGACCGCGGCCACGAGGTCGTCGGTGGTGGCGTGCTTGAAGTTGGCGCGAACCCCTTCGAGGCCCTTGTCGGTCGGCTCGTAGCCCTCCTCGTGGAAGGCCTTGTCGAGCAGCGAGCGGCCGAGCTGGATGTACTGCTCGCGCTGGCGCAGGCGGATGAAGCGGCGGATGGCCGCCTTGGCCTTGCCGGTGACGACGAAGCGTTCCCAGGTCGGCGACGGCGTCTGCGCCTTGGAGGTGATGATCTCGACCTGGTCGCCGTTGGCGAGCTGGGTGCGCAGCGGCAGCATGCGGCCATTGATCTTGGAGCCGACGCAGGTGTCGCCGACCTGGCTGTGCACGGCGTACGCGAAGTCGATCGGCGTGGCGCCACGCGGCAGGGCGATCAGCTTGCCCTTCGGCGTGAAGCAGAATACCTGGTCCTGGAACATCTCGAGCTTGGTGTGCTCGAGGAACTCCTCGGCATTGGGCGCCTTGTCGAGGATCTCCATCAGGCTACGCAGCCAGGCGTATTGCGGGGCGTCGGTCGACGGCCCGCCCTGCTTGTAGATCCAATGCGCCGCCACGCCTCGCTCGGCCTGGTCCTGCATCTCGGCGGTGCGGATCTGGATCTCGATGCGCTGGCCGAACGGCCCGATGACGCCGGTGTGCAGGGACCGGTAGCCGTTCGGCTTGGGCACGGAGATGTAGTCCTTGAAGCGCTGCGGCAGCACCTGGTAGCTGCCGTGCAGCAAGCCGAGCGCCTGGTAGCACTTGGCGACGTCGTCGACGATGATGCGAAAGGCCATGATGTCGGCGAGCTGCTCGAACGACACGTTCTTGGTCTGCATCTTGCGCCAGATCGAATAGGGCGTCTTCTCGCGGCCCGACACCTGGGCCGGCAGCCCGCCCTCGGACAGGGTCCTCGCAAGCTCGGCCTCGATCTGGGGCACCAACTGCTCGCCACGCTCGCGCAGATAACCCTGCCGGGCCAGCACCGAGGCGCGGCCGTCGGGATTGAGCTCGGCGAAGGCCAGCTCCTCCAGATCGCGCTTGACCTTCTCCATGCCGATGCGCGAGGCGAGCGGCGCATAGAGATCCATGGTCTCGCGCGCGATCCGCTTGCGCCGGGCCGGATCCTTGATGTGGTGCAGGGTCCGCATGTTGTGCAGACGGTCGGCGAGCTTCACCAGCAGCACGCGGATGTCGGACGACATCGCCAGCACCAGCTTGCGCAGGTTCTCGGCTTCCTTGGTGCTTTCGGATTGGACCTCCAGGCGCGACAGCTTGGTCACGCCATCGACCAGCCGGGCGACATTCTCGCCGAACAGGCGGGCGATCTCCTCGCGCGTGGCGTCGGTGTCCTCGAGCGTGTCGTGCAGCAGGCCGGTGACGATCGAGTCGGTGTCGAGCTTCATCTCGGCCAGGATGCCGGCGACCTCGACGGGATGGGAGAAATACGGGTCGCCCGAGGCGCGCAGCTGGGTACCGTGCTTCTTCAGGCCATAGACATAGGCGCGGTTCAGCGTGTCCTCGTCCGCCTCCGGATGGTAGGACTGCACGCGCTCGACGAGTTCGAACTGACGAATCATGACGATCGCCCATTATATGGGGACGATCGCGCCTTCTCCACGATGATTGCGCAACGGGATTTTCAAGAGCAGCCGACGGAAGCGCCGGCCGCGACGCACCACGCTACTCGGTGACGTCGTCTTCCTCGGCCATCGGCAAGGCCTTGGGCTGCGCCGCCTCGGCGCCGCCCTGGGCCAACGCCGCGGCGAGCTCCTGCTCGAGCTCGGCCATCTCGTTGACCTCTTCCGGCTTGTCGATGTCGGCATGCTTCTGCATGCCCGAGATCAACGAGTCCTTCAGCGTGCCCTGATCGAGCTTGGTCTCGGCGATCTCGCGCAACGCCACGACCGGATTCTTGTCGCGGTCGCGGTCGAGCGTGATCTGCGCGCCGGCCGAGATGTCGCGCGCGCGCTGGGCGGCGAACATCACGAGCTCGAAGCGGTTGGGCACCTGCAGAATGCAGTCTTCGACGGTTACGCGCGCCATGGCGACCTCAGATTGTCCGGGAGCCGGGGTTTATACGCGTCCTGACCCAAAAGGCAAGATGCACTGCTTTTCCTCCTCGTCATCGGGAGAGGTGACCCGAAGCGCCGGGGGGAAGGCCTCAGTCGAGACCTCCGAGTCTGACGTCGGAATTGGAGGCATCTTGCCTGCAGCCCTCCCTCCTCCGCCCCATATTACGGGGCACCTCCCCCGATGACGGGACCGATGACGGGGGAGGAGGACTTACATCCGTTCAATCACCTGATCGGCCGGTAGTCTGGCAATGAGTTCCCCGATCGACGCCCCGCTCACCGGGTGCCGCCACCGGGGTTCCAGGTCGGCGAGCGGCAGCAAAACGAAGGCGCGGCCCTCCATCCGGGGATGCGGGAGGGTTGCCCGGCCCGGCCCTCCGGCCGCCGTTTGGCCGCGAAAATCGAGCAGATCCAGGTCGATGATGCGGGCGGCGTTGGCCGTCGAGCGGGCCCGGCCAAACCCCGCCTCGACCTCATGGAGGCAGGCCAGAAGTCGGTCGGCCGACAGGTCCGTCTCGACCTCGGCGACCGCATTGACATACCAGGGCTGATCCGACGGCGGGACCGGCGCCGTCCGATACCATGGCGAGACGCGCATCGTGCGAATGCCAAACCGGCCCAGGTCGGCCAGGGCCGCCTCGAGGACGCGCCGCGGTGCACCGAGCCGCGGATGGTCGAGATTGCCGCCGAGCGCGATCAAGATCGGGTATGATAGTTGCTGCATTTTCTCCGTGACCCACAATCCCTTGTGGTTCAATGAATAGCGCCGTAGACTTGACATGGATCGGCAAAGCCGCGAGGTACGACACTCCAATCGCTAATAATTCTGCTTTCTACGTGCAAGTATAAATTCTCAAGGGATATTGACGATGAAAGGCAATTTTTACGAGAACGAGCGGGTCGGTCTGTTCATCGACGGCGCCAATCTCTACTCGGCCGCACGGTCCCTTGGATTCGACATCGATTATCGCCGCCTGCTGAAGGTCTTTCGCGAGAAGGGGCGGCTGGTCCGCGCCTATTACTACACGGCGCTGATCGAGGACCAGGAGTACTCGCCGATCCGGCCGCTGATCGATTGGCTCGACTACAACGGCTACACCATGGTCACCAAGCCGACCAAGGAATTCACCGACGCCATGGGCCGCCGCAAGATCAAGGGCAACATGGACATCGAGCTGGCCATCGATGTCCTCGAGATGGCCGAGCATCTCGACCACGTGATCCTGTTCTCGGGCGACGGCGATTTCCGCCGGCTGGTGGAGGCGGTGCAGCGCAAGGGCCTGCGGGTCTCGGTGGTCAGCACGATCAAGTCCTCGCCGCCCATGGTGGCCGACGAGTTGCGTCGTCAGGCCGACGATTTCATCGAGTTGAGCGAGCTCGCACCGCTGATTGCCCGCATGCCGTCCGAGCGCCCGGCACGTCCGGCGGGCGCGGCGGCCTACGCGTCGCGGGATCAGTTCGGCGAGGCCGAGGACGGCGCGCCCGAGGCGCAGGCGCGCTCCGCCTGACGGCAGCCGGCCAAGAGGCCGCCCCTATGGCCGCGACGCGTTTCGACGAGCCGGCGCACGACTGCCCGCTGTGTCCCAGGCTGGTGTCGTTCAGGCGCGAGCTGCAGTCGCAGTACCCCGACTGGAGCAACGCACCCGTCCGATCGTTCGGAACCCTCGATGCCCGCGTGCTGATCGTCGGACTTGCGCCCGGCATGCGCGGCGCCAACCGAACGGGCCGGCCGTTCACGGGCGACTACGCCGGTGACCTGCTATACTCGACACTGCTCCAATTCGGCTTCGCGCAGGGCACCTATCGCGCCGATCCGAACGACGGTCTTCACCTGGTCGATTGCCGGATCGCCAACGCCGTGCGCTGCCTGCCGCCGGAAAACAAGCCCATCCCCGCCGAGTTCACCAACTGCCGGCCCTTCCTGCAGGCCGAGCTGGCGGTGATGCCGAGGCTCGAGGTCATCATCGCCCTAGGCAAGGGCGCGCACGACCAAGTGCTGCGCGCCCTCACCGTCAGGCCGGCCGGCAGCTATCCCTTCGTCCACGGCCGGCTGCACGGCCTGCCGACCGGCCTCACGCTCGCCGACAGCTATCACTGCTCGCGCTACAACACGAATACCGGCCGGCTCACGACGGAGATGTTCCATGCCGTGTTCGGCGCCGTGCGCGGCGCGCTGAAGGGCTGACCTTCCTCCTCCCCGGCGTCTTCGCTGAGGAGGTGTCGCCGTATTCGGCGACGGAGGAGTCATGGATCATACGGACCGCGGGCGTCCCGCCCGCTCTTGCTTATGAATCATGAGCGGGCGGGACGCCCGCGGTCCGGAAGACTCATGACCCCTCCGCCCCGTATGACGGGGCACCTCCCCAGCGAAGGCGCCGGGGAGAAGGATGAATCGGCACCACCCAGCGAAGACGCTGGGGAGGACGAGTCACAGCGCCTGCTTGATCGCGTCGGTGATCTCGCCCGAGCCCGGCCGCACGCGGCTCGGCCAAGCGCCCTGCAGGGTGCCGTCCTTGCCGATCAGGTACTTGTGGAAGTTCCAGCGCGGCGCGGCATCCTCGCCGGCCTCCTGCGCGATCCAGCGGAACAGCGCATGAGCATCGGGGCCGATCACCTTCTGCTTGGAGGTGAGCGGGAAGGTGACACCGTACATGGTCTCGCAGAACTTGGCGATCTCGGGCTCTGTCCTGGGCTCCTGGGCGCCGAAATCGTTCGACGGCACGCCCAGCACCACGAGCCCCTTGGGCCCGTAGGTTTCGTGCAGGTTCTGCAGGTCCGTGTACTGCGGCGTGAACCCGCAATACGACGCGACGTTCACCAGCAGCACCGGCTTGCCGGAGAAGCTCTTCATGTCGAGCAGCTTGTTGTCGATGGTGGTGAAGGTGAAATCGTGTGCCGACGCCATGTCAGGTCTCCTCGTCGTAGCGTTGCTCGCGCCACGGATCGCCGTAATTGTGATAGCCGCGCACTTCCCAGAAGCCCGGCTTGTCGAACACCGAGAATTCGATGCGCTTGATCCACTTGGCGCTCTTCCAGAAGTAAAGTCTGGGGATCACCACGCGCAGCGGCCCGCCGTGCTCGCGGCTGATCGGCTCGCCGTTCCAGCTCCAGGCCAGCAGCACGTCGTCGGCCGAGAAGTCCGCCAGCGGCACGTTGGTCGTGTAGGTGTCGTAGGCGTGGAAGATCACGTGCTGTGCCTCGGGCCTGGGTTTGACGACCGCCAGCAGATCGCGCGCCGCCACCCCTTCCCATTCGTTGTCGTAGCGCGACCACGCGGTGACGCAGTGGATGTCCGTCACCAACCTGGTCTTCGGCAGGTCGGCGAGCGCGGCCCACTTGAACGTCGTCGGCTGTTCGACCGCGCCGTCGACGAACAGGCGCCAGGCGTGCCGCGGAATCTCGGGCTGGATGCCGAGGTCGAGCACAGGCCAGGTCTCGACGCGGCGCTGGCCCGGCGGCAGGCGCTGGTCCGGCGCCACGATCTTGCCGGTGAGCAGCCGACCCTCCTCGGCCCACTTCGCCTTGCTCCCGATCAACTTCTCCTTGAGCTTGCCGAACAGGGTGACGTCGTCGGACATGGCTCTCCTTCAGATGCTGCGCCCCGCCCTCTCCCAATAGGGGGCGCGGAGCTTGCGCTTGAATATCTTGCCCGAATCCTCGCGCGGCAGGGCAGTGCTGAATTCGACCAGCTTCGGCACCTTGTAGCGCGCCACATGCTCGGCCAGCCACGCGCGGACGCGGCCGGCATCGAGTGCTTCGCCGGCCACGGGCTCGACATAGGCGCAGATCTGCTCGCCGAACTCCTCGTCGGGGATGCCGAAGACGGCGCAGTCGCGCACGCCCGGCATCTGGATCAGCACCGATTCGATCTCGGCCGGATAGATATTGACGCCGCCCGAGATGATCATGTCGCGCTTGCGATCGCACAGATAGACGTAGCCGTCGGCATCCTGGTAGCCGACGTCGCCCACCGTCACCAGCTCGCCGAGCGCCACCTCGCGCCGCTTGGCGGCATCGTTGTTGTAGGTGAACTCCGAGACGTGCGGCCCGCGCACGTAAATCTCGCCGACCTCGCCCGGCTTCACGTCGTTGCCGCGCTCGTCGACGATGCGCAGCAACGCGCCCTCGACGACGCGGCCGACCGTGCCCGGCTTGCGCAGGGCATCCGCCGAATCGTGCCAGACGACGACTCCGGTCTCGGTGGCACCGTAGTATTCCGTGATCACGGGTCCCCACCATTCGATCATCTGTCGCTTGACCGCAGGCGCACAGGGTGCGGCACCATGGGTGATCCAGCGCAGCGAGGAGACGTCGTAGCGTCGCTTGACGGCGTCGGGCAGGCGCAGCAGGCGCACGAACATCGTCGGCACGATGTGCATGTGCGTGACGCGGTGGCGGTCGATCAGGCGCAGCATGTCCTCGGCGTCGAAGCGCGGCTGCAGCACGATCGACAGCCCGAGGCGGGCGCTGAACATGCCGTAGCCCGCCGGCGCCGAGTGGTACATCGGCCCGTTCATCATCACGACGATCGACGGGTCGGCAACGAGGCCCCAGTAGCGGCCGATCTCCTTCGTCGCGGCGTCCTGCAGCTCGGGCGAGGCCGGCTGACGGCGAACGCCCTTGGGCCGCCCGGTCGTGCCCGAGGTGTAGATCATGCTGCCGCGCGAGGCCTTGGGTGGCCCGGCGTTCGGCGCGCTGCGCGCGATGAAGGCGTCCCAGGTCTCGACACCGTCGCGCGCGCGCCGCTTGTCATCCGGAACCGAATAGGCGGCGGCGATCTCCTCGGGCATCGGCACGACCAGCACCTTGACGCCGGCCGGCACGCCCGGCGCGATCTGCGCCAGCAGGTCACTGTGCGCGACCAGCACCTTCGCGGCGCTGTCCTTCAGGATGTACCCCGCCTCCTCCGACGTGAAATGCCAGTTGATCGGCACGGCGTAGGCGCCGAGCTGGCCCGCCGCCATGTTAACCTCGAACGTCGCGAAGTCGTTGCGCAGCATCAGCGCCACGCTGTCGTCCTCGCGCAGGCCCAGCGCCGCGAACCCGCCGGCCGCCCGCGCGGCATTGGCCTGGACCTCGGCCCAACTGCGAAACCGTTCGCCGGCGGTCACTCCAGCTGTCATTGGCGTCTGCTCCCGTTGCGCGCTTGCAGAGGTCATTGTCTTCTGGGCCGCGAGCGTCGCGCTCGCTCATGCTCATGAGCGAGCGAGACGCTCGCGGTCCGGAACATGAGAACATTCACTTCTTCACCTTAGCCGCCCCGCGCATCATGGTCATGCCGAGGAACTCGGCGAGGGCGCGCTGGTCGGGGCCGTGCTGCAGCATGCCGGCTTTCTGCAGCATCACGACGCCGTGCGAGGCGGCCCACAGCGACCAGCCGAAGAGCTCGGGATCGACGTCGATCAGGCCGGCACCAGCCAGCTCCTCGGACTGTCTCGTGATCAGTCGATGCGCGCGATCGCTCTCGCGCGCCAGGTCGGCGTTGCTGCCGTCGATCGGCTGGTCGATCTCGAACATGATGCGATAGGCGTGGGGGTGCTCGGCGGCGAACCGCATGTAGGCGCCGCCGACCCGGCGCATGCGATCGATCGGGCTGGTCGCGCTCGCCCCTGCCGCCTCGAGGGTCTCGGCGAACCTGGCAAACGCCTGGGCGCGCACGGTCGACAGGATATCGGCCTTGTCCCTGAAATAGCGGTACGGCGTCTTGGGGCTGCAGCCCAGCGCCTCCGCGAGCTGGCGCATGGTGACGCCGTCATAGCCGTAACGGGCGAAACGTTCGGTCGCGACCCGGCACAGCTCGGCGCGGAAATCGGCGATGTCCTTGTCAGTGAGGTAACGCGGCATGATCGGCTTTTCGTACACACCGTGTACGAAAAGCCGATCGCGCGGTCAACCGTCAGGCGCTCTCGGAGAAGAGCTCGCGACCGATCAGCATGCGGCGGATCTCGCTGGTGCCGGCGCCGATCTCGTAGAGCTTGGCGTCGCGCAGCAGCCGGCCGGTCGGGTAGTCGTTGATGTAGCCGTTGCCGCCCAGCAGCTGGATGGCGTCGAGCGCCACCTGGGTTGCCTTCTCGGCGGCGTAGAGGATGGCGCCGGCCGAATCCTTGCGCGTGGTCTGGCCGCGATCGCAGGCCTTGGCCACCGAATAGACGTAAGCCTTGCAGGCGTTCATGGTCGTGTACATGTCGGCGAGCTTGCCCTGCACGAGCTGAAACTCGCCGATCGGCTGGCCGAACTGGCGCCGTTCGTGGACATAGGGGATCACGATGTCCATGGCCGACTGCATGATGCCGAGCGGCCCCGCCGCCAGGACGGCGCGCTCGTAGTCGAGGCCGCTCATCAGCACGTTGACGCCGCGGCCGACCGCCCCCAGCACGTTCTCGGCCGGGATCTCGCAATCCTCGAACACCAGCTCGCCGGTCGACGAGCCCCGCATGCCCATCTTGTCGAGCTTCTGCGCCACCTTGAACCCCTTGGCGTCGGTCTCGACGATGAAGGCAGTGATGCCGCGCGGACCGGCATTGGGATCGGTCTTGGCATAGACCACGATCACCTGGGCGTCGGGGCTGTTGGTGATCCACATCTTGGTGCCGTTCAGCACATAGCGGTCGCCCTTCCTGTCGGCCCTGAGCTTCATCGACACGACATCCGAGCCCGCGCCCGACTCGCTCATGGCGAGGCTGCCGACATGCTCGCCGGAAATCAGCTTGGGCAGGAAGCGCTTCTTCTGGTCGTCGCTGCCGTTGCGACGGATCTGATTCACACACAGATTGGAATGGGCGCCGTAGGACAGGCCCACCGCCGCCGAGGCGCGGCTCAGCTCCTCCATTGCAACGACGTGCTCGAGATAGCCGAGCCCCGCTCCGCCGTACTCTTCCTCGACGGTGATGCCGTGCAGGCCGAGATCGCCCATGCGCGGCCACAGCTCGCGCGGAAACCGGTCGGTCCTGTCGAGTTCGGCGGCGATCGGCGCCACCTCGGCCGAGGCGAAGCGTTCGACCTGGTCGCGCAGGGCATCGGCCGTCTCCCCCAGACCGAAGTCGAAGGGCTGCATCGCGTTGCGGATCATTGGCCTGTCAGTCAGTTGGACGTGTTGGAATTCACTTGGGATTGACCTTGACGTTGAGGCGGATGAGCTTCCACTCGCCGTCGGACGGAATGAAGTCGAGCTCGAAGGCGACGCGGGCCGGCCCCGGGTCGAAGTGACCCTCGACCAGCAGCTTGCCGTCGTCGTCGACCTTGGGCGCCGGATCGTAGACCGGCTTCAGCGCCGCAATGATGTCGAAGTCGATGCGCTTGTCCCGGAACACCTTGAAGGTCTCCGCCAGCTTCTCCGGCGGGTACTTGACGCGGAACGGCTGGGACAGCTTGGCGTGCAGGACGGTGTAGTTGTTGGTGACGTTGGCGTCGTTGAACGTCAGCAGCGACGACTTGACCAGGGCTTCCAGGGGACGCTCCCCTGGCACCTTGTTCTGGGCCTGCGCCGCCGCCGCAAGCAGGACAAGAACGAGCGAGCAGACCAGTCGAAAGATCACGAGCATGAAGGCACCTCCCCGCGGCAAAGATAACCGCGGGCGGCGCCGAAGCGAAGCCGATCATGCCTGCAGCACGCTGCGTCGGACGGAAGCAGCAGCCCGCAAGACCGCTTGCGAGGCCCGCCGGGTCTCCTCGCCGAGCCAGGCGGCCAGCCGCGGCTCGCCCTGCCCGGCCCGCGCAGCAGCGATGCGCTCGAGCGGCTGCGCGCGCAGCTGGTGCTTTGTGACGGCGAAGGCGTGCGGCGGCAGGGCCGCGTGCCGGCGCGCCTGCTCGATTGCCCGTGCCGGCAGATCGCCGGCCGGCACGAGCTCATCGAATACGTCGTGGGTCCTGGCTCCTTCCGCATCGAGCGTTTCGCCGAGCAGGACCAGGCGACGCGCCAACGCCGGCGCAAGCTCGCTGCGTGCGACCTCCAGCGGAGCGACCGGATAGGTGACGCCGACCTTGACCTCGGCCAGGCTCACCTGCATGCCGACATCGGCGGCGACTCGCCAGTCCGCGCACAGCGCCAGGATCAGCCCACCAGCTATGGCATGGCCGTTGACTGCGGCCACGAGCGGCTTCGGCCAGGCGTAGAGCGTCCCGAAACTGTCATTGAGCGCCTCGACCAGCCGGCGCTGGCCGAGGCGATCGAGATGCGGCACCGACTTGAGATCGAGCCCGGCCGAGAAGGCCGGCCCCTCCGCCGCCACGACCGCGGCGCGCACGGCCTGGTCAGCCGCCAAGCCTTCGAACAGCGCGGCGAGTTCCTCGAGCAGGCCCGCGTCCATGGCGTTCATCGGCGGGTTAGCCAGCGTGACGACGGCGACGCCGTCCGGCGTGATGGAATGCGTGATCTTGGACATGGCACGACGGTAGCCGGAATGGTGGAATAGGCAAAATCGATTGTTTCTTTCAGTGACATTGCCATTCTCTATGAATGAACCTGATTTTCGTCCGCTACTTTCTGGCGCTCGCCGACACCGGCAACTTCACGGCGGCGGCCGAACGCTGCCACGTGACACAGCCTACCCTGTCGGCCGGCATCGCCCGCCTCGAGGCCGAGCTCGGCACACGCCTGTTCGACCGCGGTCGGCGCAGCGGCCTGTCTACCGCAGGACAGCGCTTCCTGCCGCATGCCCGCGCGATTACCGAAGAGTGGCGGCTTGCCCGGGCGGAACAGCGCTCTGACCAGCGTGGCCGACTGGTTCGCGTCGGCCTCGCCTCCACGTTGCCCGTGATGGCGGTGATGGGCTGGCTTCAGGTCGTCCAGCGCCAGCTCCCGGTCGACCTCGAAATTTCCGAGGGGGCCGCCGACGCCGTGGCCGAGCGTTGCCGGCGCGGGCGCTGCGATATCGCGCTGCATGCGACGCGCGATCCGAGCCCACTCGACAATGCCGCAGTCCTGTGGCGCGAGCCATACGTACTGGCGGCCGCGACCGGGCACATCGTTGCCACGCGCGATCGCTGGTCGGTCAAGGATCTGGCCGACACGCCCTTCGTGCTTCGCGCCGCGTGCGAGGCCCACGACGAGGCGCAGCGCCTGTTCACCTGCGAGGGCGTAAGGCCGCGCGCGGTCTTGCGTTCGGCCGACGAGGAGCGCTGCGCGGCGGCGGTGCTGGCGTGCCTCGGCGTCAGCCTGATGCCACGGTCCCTGCTGCGCCCCGGCATGGCCGCTGCGGAAATCCGCGAGGTCGCGCTCGATCGCCGGGTGGTCTTGGCAGCGCGACCGGAGGCGGACGCCGAGCTGGTCGCGCTCCTGCGCGACGCCGCGCAGTCGGCGACCCGCGACCTGCGCCTCGACTTCGCGCGGTGATGATCCTCCTCCCCAGCTTCGCTGGGAGGAGTCCTACGTCGACGGAGGCGTCATGGTCATGCGGACCGCGAGCGTCTCGCCCGCTCGTGATCTCAGGATGATGAGCGGGCGAGACGCCCGCGGTCCGCATGAGTCGATGACGCCTTGTGTCCGGGAAAAAGAGAAGCCCTACAGCAGGAACGCCGTCGCCAATCCCAGGAAGGCCAGGAAGCCGATCACGTCGGTGACCGTGGTAAGGAACACGGTCGACGACACGGCAGGGTCGATGCCGAACTTCTGCAGGCCGAGCGGGATCAGGGTACCGGCGAGGGCAGCGGCGAGAAGATTGCAGATCATTGCGGCGCCGATCACGGCGCCGAGCCGCCAGTCGCCGTACCAGGCGACCACGGCGACGCCCATCAGGAAGGCGAACACCAGGCCGTTGAGGCCGCCGACCGCGGCTTCCTTGGCGACGAAGCGAAAGGCATTGGCCGCCGTAAGCTCGCCCATCGCCAGGGCGCGCACCGCCACCGTCACGGTCTGCGTGCCGGCGTTGCCGCCCATCGACGCTACGATCGGCATGAGCACGGCAAGCGCCACGATCTTCTCGATCGAGTGCTCGAACTGGCCGATGACCAGGGACGCCAGCACTGCCGTGGCCAGATTGACGGTCAGCCACATCGCGCGCAGGCGGGCTGTCCGCACCGGGTTTGCGTGCATGTCGTCGATGCCGACGCCGCCCATCTTCAGGAGGTCGGCCTCGGCTTCCTCGTCGATGACGTCGACCACGTCGTCGACCATGATCACGCCTTCGAGCCGGCCCTGCGCATCGACCACGGGGCACGACACCAGGTTCATGTCACGGAACAGGTGAGCGACCTCGGCCTGCTCGGTCAGCGCCGGCAACGAGGGGATGTCGGGATCGACGATGTCGCGGATCGGCACCGGTCGCTTGGTGCGCAGCATGCGGCCAAGCGGCACCGAGCCCTGCAGCCGTCCGGTCGCATCGACCACGAAGATGTCATAGACGTCGTCCGGCAGGTCGGTCGCCTCGCGGCAATGGTCGATCACCTGGCCGACCGTCCAGCCGTCCGGCACCTTGACCAGCGACCGCTGCATCATGCGGCCCGCGGTGCCTTCCGGATAGGCGAGCGCCTTTTCGATGTCGGCGCGCTCGTCGGGCGGCAGCTCTGCCAGGACCTCCAGGAGCTCATCCTGAGGCAGGTCCTCGAGAATCAGCGCGGCATCGTCGGCTTCCAGCTCGTGGGCCGCCGCGGCGATATCCTTGCTGTCGAGCTGCTCGAGCACGCCATCGAGAACCTCCTCGTCGAGCTCGATCAGGGCCCTGGGATCGAGGTCGCGCTTGAGGATGCCGACCAGCTTGTCGCGCTGGAGCTCCGTCACCTGCTCGAGGACGAAGGCCTGGCCGCTGGCGCTGAGCCCGGCCAGCAGGCTCCTGACTTCTTCGGTACGATCTTCGGCGAGCGCGGTCTCGACGCGCCGGATCAGCTCCGGCGGGACTTCGTCGAGGGTTTCCGCCTCCCCGTTCATCCCCGCGCCTCGGCCAGGCGCTGCGCCTCGACGACCGCGAGCGCCGTCATGTTGAGGATGCCGCGGGCGGTCACCGACGGCGTCAGGACGTGGGCCGGCAGCGCCGTGCCGAGAAGCATGGGACCGATATGGAGACCGTCGGCCGCGTTCTTCAAGAGGTTGAAGCCGATATTGGCGGCATCGAGCGACGGGCAGACCACGAGGTTGGCGGCGTCCTTGAGGCGTGAGCGTGGGAACACGCTGTGGCGGATATCCGGATCGAGCGCGGCATCGCCGTGCATCTCGCCGTCGACCTCGAGCGTCGGCGCCCGTTCGTGCAGCATCCTGACCGCCTGCGCCATCTTGCGTGCCGAGGGATGATCGGAGCTGCCGAAGCTCGAATGCGACAGCAGCGCCACCTTGGGTTGGATGCCGAAGCGCAGCACCTCGTCGGCCGCCAGCAGGGTGATATTGACCAGGGTCTCGGGATCGGGATCGTCGTTGACGTAGGTGTCGGCGATGAACAGCGACTTGGTCGGCATGACCAGGAGGCTGAGCGCCGCCATGTTCTTGACGCCCTCGCGGGTGCCGATGACGTCGCGCACGTGATTGAAGTGGGTGCGGAAGCGGCCGTAGGCGCCGGCGATCATCGCATCGGCATCGCCCAGCCGGACCGCCAGTGCCGCGATCAGGGTCGGGCTGGAGCGCACCAGGTTGCGCGCCGTCGGCTCGGTGACGCCGCGCCGTTCCATGAGCTGGTGGTAGGCGCTCCAATAGCGGTCGTAGCGCGGATCGCTCGACGGATCGATCAGCTCGGCATCGACGCCGGGCCGGAAACCGAGGCCGAGCCGCTCGGCGCGGCGCCGGACGATCTCGGGCCGGCCGATCAGGATCGGCCGGGCGACACCCTCGTCGAGGATGATCTGCACCGCGCGCAGCACGCGATCGTCCTCGCCGGCGCTGAAGATCACCCGCTTGGGCGTGCTGCGTGCCTGCTCGAACACCGGGCGCATGATCAGGCCCGACTTGAACACGAACTGGCTGAGTTGCTGGCGGTAGGCCTCGAAGTCGGCGATCGGCCTCGTCGCCACGCCGGAATCCATGGCCGCCTTCGCGACCGCGGGGGCAAGCTCGACGATCAGGCGCGGATCGAACGGCTTGGGGATGATCTGGCTGGGGCCGAAGCCGCCCGCCTGCTCGCCGAAGGCGCGCGCCACCACTTCCGAGGGCTCCTTGCGGGCCAGGGTCGCCAGGGCGCGGACGCAGGCGATCTTCATCTCGTCGTTGATCGTCCTGGCCCCGGCATCGAGCGCACCACGGAAGATGTAGGGGAAGCAAAGGACGTTGTTGACCTGGTTGGGATAGTCGCTGCGGCCGGTCGCCATGATGGCGTCGTCGCGCACCGCGGCGACGTCTTCCGGCGTGATCTCGGGATTGGGATTGGCGAGAGCAAAGATCAACGGCTTGGCCGCCATCTCGGCCACCATCGGTTTCTTCAGAACGCCTGCTGCCGACAGGCCGAGGAAGATGTCGGCGCCGCCGATCACCTCGGCGAGCGTGCGCGCTTTCGTGTCGCGGGCATAGCGTTCCTTCCACGGGTCCATCAGCTCGTTGCGGCCCTTCCACACCACGCCGGCGATGTCGGTGACCCACATGTTTTCGCGCGGCAGGCCGAGCTTCTCGAGCACGCCCAGGCACGACAGCGCCGCCGCGCCGGCGCCCGACACCACGAGCTTCACCTTGTCGATATCCTTGCCGACCAGTGACAGCCCGTTCAGCACCGCGGCGCCGACGATGATCGCCGTGCCGTGCTGGTCGTCGTGGAATACCGGGATCGACATGCGCTCGCGCAGCTTCTGCTCGACGTAGAAGCATTCGGGCGCCTTGATGTCCTCGAGATTGATGCCGCCAAAGGTCGGCTCGAGCGCCGCCACGACCTCGACCAGCTTCTCCTGGTCGTCCTGCGCCAGCTCGAGATCGAATACGTCGATGCCGGCGAACTTCTTGAACAGGACGCCCTTGCCCTCCATCACCGGCTTGGCGGCCAGCGGTCCGATGGCGCCGAGACCCAGCACGGCCGTGCCGTTGGTCACCACGGCCACCAGGTTGGCCCGCCCGGTCAGTTCGGCGGCCGTGGCCGGATCGCGAACGATCTCGTTGCAGGCCGCCGCGACGCCAGGCGAATAGGCGAGCGAAAGGTCGCGCTGAGTGGCCATCGGCTTGGTCGGAACGACCTCGGTTTTTCCGGGTCGCGGCAGACGGTGGTAGCGCAGCGCGCTTTCGGTCAGTTCGTCCGCCACGCCGGCCTCCGCTCCTGCCTCATCGACCCCATCAACAAAAAGGGCCGCCCGAAGGCGGCGATTGGGTCACCCTTTTCGATCGAACCGGCGAGTTTGGTGCGGCCAAGAAGACTCGAACTTCCACGCCTCGCGGCACTAGCACCTCAAGCTAGCGCGTCTACCAATTCCGCCATGGCCGCGCCGGATCGATGCGGCGGGGGATACCAAATAGCCCCCCCAGTGGCAAGGCGACTGCGCGCCCTATTGCGCTGGGCGCGGCCAGCCCCGATTTTGCCATCATGGATCGACCGGAATGGCGCCTGTCAGTCGGGCCCGTACCCTACCCCGAAGCCCTCGCCGTCATGGAGAGCCGGGTCGCCGACATCCGCGCCGGCCGCGCCGGCGAGCTGATCTGGCTGCTGGAGCACCCGCCCCTCTACACGGCAGGGACCAGCGCCAAGGCGCAGGACCTGCTGGAGCCGACGCGCTTTCCGGTCCATGTCACGGGGCGTGGTGGGCAATACACCTATCACGGTCCCGGCCAGCGCGTGGTCTACGTGATGCTGGACCTCAGGGCGCGCCGGCAGGATGTGCGGCGCTTCGTCTTCGACCTGGAGGAGTGGACCATCCGTGCCCTCGCCCGCTTTGCCGTGACGGCGGAGCGGCGGGCCGGCCGGGTCGGCGTCTGGGTCGGCCGGCCCGACAAGCCGCGCCCCGCCGACGGCCAGCCACGCGAGGACAAGATCGCCGCCATCGGCGTGCGCATTCGCCACTGGGTGTCGTTCCACGGCCTGTCGATCAATGTCGAGCCCGACCTGTCTCACTATGCCGGCATCGTGCCGTGCGGCATCAGCGGGCACGGCGTGACCTCACTGGTCGATCTCGGCCTGCCGGTGACACTGGCCGATCTCGATTCGGCGCTGGCGGCGACGTTCGATGAGGTGTTCGGCAGCGAATCCGCCGTCAAACCGTCGGCAGCCGCCTGAAGCCTTCGGGCACATCCGCCCCATCGGCCGGCAGCACCTCGACCGTCTCGACCCGCGCGAGCGATGGACCGCGCCGGCACGCCGCGACCATCCTGTCGACCATCGCCGCGTCGCCGGCGAACACCGCTTCCACCGTCCCGTCGCAGCGATTGCGCACCCAGCCGCTGAGCCCGAGTTGCCGCGCCACTGCCTGCGTCCAGTCGCGATAGCCGACACCCTGGACCCGGCCGGTGATTCTCACACGAACGATCTTCAGCGAGCGCTCCACGACTGCAAGACCGAGCGCCCGTTTTATCCGTTCGCGGCAATCTTGTCGCTTTCGGACTGCAGGAGCTTGCCTACGGAGCGACGGGAAAGACGGCTAAGCTCGCGGAATGTCCCGCGTAACCATCCCCCACTCCACCTATCTCGACCTCACCAGCTACGGCATGACGACCGCGACCACGGTCGAGACGGCCTACGATCTCGGGCCTGCCGTGCCGAGCCAGACCACGCTCAACGTCGCGCTGATCCTGCCGCGTGCCAACGATCCAACGGCGCTGCTCAACGGCGACTGGGCCTCACGCCAGGCTGCCCTGGCGCAACTCGACAAGAGCGGCACGCTGTGGAGCACCTACGGCGCCAGCCAAGTGACCTTCGAGGCCACCACGGCCGCTCTGGAGCTTCTCGGTATTCCCATTCTCGGCGACGCATCCGGCGCCGGTGGCTATATCACTTCGGCCGACTCCCGCACGATCTGGGTTCAGCTCACGCCGGAGAACTTCACTGCGCTGTTCGATCGCACGCTCTACGGCGCCGGACCATACCTGCAATACTGGAACGGCGATCTCACCCTGCCGGACACGATCGATGTCGCGGGCATCTGGTTCGACGCTCCCCCGATTTGGGGCACCTATCCTGCCACCTCTGACATGTCGGGTGGCGCCGTCGCCGATCTCGAGGATGGCTACCTGAGCATCGGCAACGGCCTCGCCTCGACTACCCCGACATTCGACTACACCGGCAATGCCGGCCAGTGGTTCTACAACTTCCCGCTCGCCGGCAAGGACGACGTGCCGACGGCGACGATCGGTCTCGTGGAGCCGCTGATCGGCGACGCACTCCCCGACGATCCGGGCTATACGTTCCAGCAAGGGCTTGACAGCTTTCGACAGAATACGGGCTTCGGTCCCGGCAAGTACTACAACGTCGCCCACAACGGGCAGAGCTACGAAGACGGCAATAATGCAGAGCGCTCGCTCGACATCGGCGTCGTCGCCTCGGCGGCGCCGGGCAGCACGATCGGCCTCTATGCCGGCTCGGGCAACAAGAACAACGCCACCGGCAACGCCTACACGGCCTACCAGGCGGCCTTCCACGACGAGGTGCACAACCCCGCCGTCGTGTCCTCGTCGTTCGGCATATTCCAGCAGACCCATCCGGACTCGATCTTCCGCACCGCCGTCGACGAGCTGTTCGTCGATGCCGCGCTGCACAACATCACGACCTTCGTTGCCAACAACGATTGGGGGTCTAGCTACAACTTCCCCAACGGCCTCGCCAACCAGAACATGACGCTGAGTTCGCCTTACGCGGTGCTGGTTGGAGGCACGTCGCTCACCACGCTCGCCGCGGCGTCGGGCGACCCCACGATCTACGATCCGAGCGATCCGTCGCAGTCGTTGCTGGGCAAGGCGCTGGCGCACGATCCGGCAACGCTGTGGCTGCTGGTAGAGGGCGGCCTCGCCACCATGCCGACCAAGGTGACGGGGACGCAGGGTGAAGAGACGACCTTTCTCGAGGCGGTGTGGAACGTCTACGCTTTGCGCGACAACAAGACGGTCCTCAACCCCGGTCTCGGCCTGACGGCGGGCGGCGCCAGCGACGGCGGCGTCGACACCACCCGGCCGACGCCGGCCTATCAGGCCGCCTTCGGCCTGACGCCGACCAGCGTCAATCCCGATGGCGGAACCGGGCGCGGCGCTCCCGACGTGTCAGCGAATGCCGGCGGCAACACGTGGTTCTACGGGCCGCCGCCCACCATGGCGCCAGGCTCGCAAGCCGACATCTGGGACTACTGGGGAACCAGCGCCTCGACGCCACTGTGGGCTTCCCTGGCGGCGCAGATCGACGCCGTGTTCAGCGATCAGGGCCTGCCCAATCTCGGCTACGCCAACGACCTGCTTTACCAGGCGGCAGCCCTTGCGCCCGCTTCGTTCAACGACATCGTGTTCGGCAACAACACGTCGTCGTACCTGGACGGCGGCCCCATCGACAGCGACGGCACGCAGATCACGCTGACCGGCTTCGGCTACAATGCCGGCCCGGACTATGATCTGGCGACTGGGTTGGGCTCGCCCAACGGTCTGATCCTGACCCGTACCCTGTCGGCGATCGCGCACGCACAGACCTCGTTCGCCGACAACCCGCCGGTGCTGAACGGCGATGGCACGATGGGTGCGACGCAGAGCCTGCTGGTCCAGACCACCTCCGCGGTCGAGACTACCGTAACCGTGATCGACGGCAGTCACGAGCAGCAGGCAACCAGCAAGGCGACGGCACCGTTTGCGTGGACCGCCAGGCTGGCCCAGCAGTCGCTGCAGGAGGACTTCGACCCGGCGCTGGTGCGCCTGTTCGACGGCCACCATCAGGGTGCCTTGATCCAGGTGCAAGGCGTCGAGGATACGCCGTTCGAAGTAAAGATCGATGGCGCGTCAACGACACTGCCGCAGGTCACGTTGACCAACGATTTCGGCTTCGTCGACTTCGCCGAAACAACCGGCAAGGGCACCGTTCACGTGGCGCGCGAAGTGGCGACCGCGGAGACGGCGGGCGGCCACGACGACCAGTTCGCCGTAGTGCGGATCCGCCAGAACGGTATCGACGAGGTTTCGATCACGCTTTTCCGTGTCGATGATCTCAACGGTACGATCGGCGGAATCAAGCCAGGCGAAGCGCTCTACGCCACGGCGGCTGAGACACGTGCCTATCAGACGACGGAGGGCGGCAGCACGATTTTCGGCAACGGTTACGGCATATACACCCAGGCGATGTTGACCAACGTCGATGCCGGCGACCTGATCGCCATCAAACTCACCGACCACACGACCGGCCACGACTATTGGAGCTTCGCCCAGGCCAACGAGGTCGGCAGCGACGGCACCCATGTCGGCCACGCCTGGAACTATGGCCTCAACACCTGGGGCTTCGAGGACCAGCTGGGTGGTGGCGATCGCGACTTCAATGACGTCGTCGTCGGCCTCGACTTCACCAGCACGTCGGGCAGCGGCTGGCTGCTGTAATCATTCTCCTCCTCACGAAGGGGGTGTCCGCGTAATCGCGTACGGAGGGGACATGAGTCTTCCGGACCGCGGGCGTCCCGCCCGCTCATGATCATGATCATGATCATGAGCGGGGGGGACGCCCGCGGTCCGGAAGAGCTTGACCCTTCCGCCTGCCTGCGCGAAGCCGAAGCGGCTTCGCTTCGGCGAAGGCAGGTCCGCGAAGACGCGGACACCTCCCCAGCCAGGCTGGGGAGGAGAAGAGGTCAGGCGAACTCAATGATCTTCTGGTCGACGCGCAGGCTGTCGCCGGGCTTGGCGTGCAAGATCTTCACCGTGCCGTCGCGAGCCGCGCGCAGGACGTTCTCCATCTTCATGGCCTCGATGACTGCCAGCACCTCGCCCGCCTTGATGTCCTGGCCCTCGCTGACCGCGATCGAGGACAAAAGGCCGGGCATGGGCGAGAGTAGGAACTTCGAGGTGTCGGGGGCAGCCTTGACCGGCATCAGGGCATAGAGCTCAGCCTGGCGCGGCGTCAGCACCAGCGCTTCAACCTGGCCGCCCTCGCTGATCAAACGCCAACCCGAGCCCACGGCATCGACCTGCACCGCGACCGCCTGATCGTCGATTCGGCCGTGGAACAGCGGCTCGCCAGGCGACCAGAAGGTTTCGATCGCGAGGCTACGCTCGCCCACGGTAACCAGGTATCCCGACTGGGCTGGCGTCACCTCCAGCGCTACCGGCTCGCGGCTCATCATCACGACGCGCCTGTCGTGCAGCACACCGAGACGCTCCGACTTGATACGGTCGACCACCGCGGCGACGGCTGCCAGCATCGCCGGATCCCGCGGCGGCAGATGCGCCGCCGTGAAGCCACCCTTGAACTCCTCGGCGATGAAGTTGGTGGTGAGCCTGCCCTCGCGGAAGCGCGGATGGGCCATCAGCGCCGCCAGGAACGGCACGTTGTGCGACACACCGCGCACGTAGAACTCGTCGAGCGCCCGGCGCATGCGCTCGATCGCGTCGAGCCGCGTCTGGCCGTACGTGCACAGCTTGGCGATCATCGGATCGTAGAACATCGAGATCTCGCCGCCCTCGTACACGCCGGTATCGACGCGCACGTCCGGTCCCGCCGGCGGCTCACGGTACTTGATCAGGCGACCCGTCGACGGCAGGAAGTTGCGGAACGGATCCTCGGCATAGAGTCGCGCCTCGACTGCCCAGCCCTCGAGCTTCACGTCCTTCTGCGCGAGCGGCAGCTTCTCGCCGGCGGCGACGCGAATCATCAGCTCGACAAGATCGAGGCCGGTGATCAGCTCGGTCACCGGATGCTCGACCTGCAGTCGCGTGTTCATCTCGAGGAAGTAGAACTTGCGGTTCCTGTCGACGATGAACTCGACCGTACCGGCACTCTTGTATTGCACCGCCTTGGCGAGCGCGACCGCCTGCTCGCCCATCGCCTTGCGCGTCGCCGCGTCGAGGAACGGGCTCGGCGCCTCCTCGATCACCTTCTGATGGCGGCGCTGGATCGAGCACTCGCGCTCCCACAGATAGAGGCAGTTGCCGTGTGCGTCGCCGATCAGCTGGATCTCGATATGGCGCGGCTCCTCGACGTACTTCTCGATGAACACGCGATCGTCGGCGAACGACGCCTTGGCCTCGTTGGTCGCCGAGCCGAAGCCCACGCGTGTCTCCTCGTCGTTGTAGGCGATACGCATGCCCTTGCCGCCGCCGCCGGCCGAGGCCTTGATCATCACCGGATAGCCGACCTCACGCGCGATCTTCACGGCCTCCTCGGCGTTGGCGATGGCGTCGAGATAGCCCGGCACGGTGCTGACGCCGGCCGCCAGCGCGAGCTTCTTCGACTCGATCTTGTCGCCCATGGCGTGGATGGCGTGGGCCTCCGGCCCGATGAACACGATGCCGGCCTTGGCCAGCGCCTCCTGAAACTCCTGCTTCTCGGACAGGAAGCCGTAACCGGGATGGACCGCCTGCGCGCCGGTCTGCCTGCAGGCCTCGACGATGCGGTCGATCAGCAGGTAGGACTGGGCTGAAGGCGGCGGACCGATCAGCACCGCCTCGTCGGCGGCGCGCACGTGCAGGGCGTCGGCATCGGCCTCCGAATAGACCGCCACCGTCTTGATGCCGAGCCGCTTGCAGGTGCGGATGACACGGCAGGCGATCTCGCCACGATTGGCGATCAGGATCTTGTCGAAGGGCGGCTTCTTGGCAGCCATGCTTATGGTTCCTTCTTGGTACGGTCGAACAGGCCCTTGGACCAGGCGGTGTGCGCGGCAATCAGGGGCAACCACGCGGTCAGAGCCCACAGCCACCACGGATAGCGACTGCTGAACAAGGCGTTGACGGCGATCAGGACGAGCAGCGTGAACAGCGCCACGATCAGGTGCAGCCGCAGCGGCCGCGCGCGCCGCAGGCGCTCTTCGGGAGAGAGGGTCATGAGGGCGCGCTCATGGCTGGGAGCGCGCCACTCCAGTGGCGCTCATGCGCTTCATGCGGACCGCGGGCGTCCCGTTCGCCCGGCGCATTCATATGCGCCGCTCATGACTCATGAGCGGGCGGGACGCCCGCGGTCCGCATGAGCGCCACTGGAGTGGCGCGCCCCCGGCGATGAAAGTCGCGAGACTCACAGCGGAATATTGCCGTGCTTGCGCCAGGGATTCTCCAGCTTCTTGTTCTCGAGCATTTTGAGCGCCCGGCAGAGTCGACGGCGCGTGCCGTGCGGCATGATCACGTCGTCGATGAAGCCACGATTGGCGGCGACGAACGGATTGGCGAATTTCTGCCGATATTCCTCGGTGCGCTTGGCGATCGCGTTGGCGTCGCCGATGTCGGAGCGGAAAATGATCTCGACCGCGCCCTTGGCGCCCATCACCGCGATCTCGGCTCCCGGCCAAGCGTAATTGACGTCGCCGCGCAGGTGCTTGGAAGCCATGACGTCGTAGGCGCCGCCATAGGCCTTGCGCGTGATGACCGTCACCTTGGGCACGGTGGCTTCGGCGTAGGCATAGAGCAGCTTGGCGCCGTGCTTGATGATGGCGCCGTACTCCTGCGCCGTGCCCGGCAGGAAGCCGGGCACGTCGACGAAGGTCACGATTGGAATGCTGAACGCGTCGCAGAAGCGCACGAAGCGGGCGCCCTTGCGCGCGCTGTCGATATCGAGACAACCCGCCAGCACCATCGGCTGGTTGGCGACGAAGCCCACCGTCTGGCCGGCCATGCGACCGAAGCCGACCACGATGTTGCCGGCCCATTCGGGCGACAGCTCGAAGAAATCGCCCTCGTCGACGACCTTCAGGATCAGCTCCTTGATGTCGTACGGCTTGTTGGGATTGTCCGGCACCAGCGTGTCGAGCGAGGGGTCATTACGGTCGGCCGGATCGAGGGTCGGACGGACCGGCGCCTTCTCGCGATTGCTCGACGGCAGGAAATCGACGAAGCGACGGAGCTGCAGCAGCGCCTCGACGTCGTTCTCGAAGGCGAGGTCGGCGATGCCCGATTTCTGGGTGTGCGTGAGGGCACCGCCCAGCTCCTCCTGGGTCACGCTCTCGTGCGTCACCGTTTTCACCACGTCGGGACCCGTCACGAACATGTACGAGCTGTCCTTCACCATGAAGATGAAGTCGGTCATGGCTGGCGAGTAGACCGCGCCGCCGGCGCACGGCCCCATGACCATGGAGATCTGCGGGATCACACCCGAGGCCATGACGTTGCGCTGGAACACGTCGGCGTAGCCAGCCAGCGAATCGACGCCCTCCTGGATGCGTGCGCCGCCCGAATCGTTCAGCCCGAGGACCGGCGCGCCGACCTTCATGGCCATGTCCATGACCTTGCAGATTTTTGCAGCATGCATGGCCGACAGCGCGCCGCCGAAGACGGTGAAATCCTGGCTGAAGACGTAGACCAGCCGGCCGTTGATCGTGCCGTGGCCGGTGACCACGCCATCGCCGGGGATTTTCTGGTTCTCCATGCCGAAATCGATCGAACGGTGCTCGACGAACATGTCGAATTCCTCGAACGAGCCGGGATCGAACAGGGCGTCGATGCGCTCGCGGGCCGTCAGCTTGCCCTTGGCATGCTGCGCCTCGACGCGACGCTTGCCTCCCCCCTGGCGCGCGGCAAGGCGCCTGCGCTCCAGCTCCTCCAACAAATGCTGCATTGCACTCTCCGGCTTCGTGACCGTTTTGGGACATTGGCAGGGCGACGTCCAGTCACGATGCTCATGCGGACCGCGGGCGTCCCGCCCGCTCGTCTCGTGTGCGGGCGGGACGCCCGCGGGCCGCCCGAGCATCACCGCAGGAAGCGCTTCTCGTCGGCCTGGACCCGGCCCAGCCCGGGAAGGTCGAAAACGTCTTCGACCGTGGCGATGCTGGCCTCCACGCCGTGGATACCGCCGTCGCGGCGGATGCGGGCAAAGGTCTCGCGCATCGCCCCGACGCTCGCCCGAATGGCATGGTTGCCCCAGATCAGGAGCCCGACCTTGCCGAGCGCCCGCACGCGCGCCACCGTCATCTGCGGATAGGCCGTCGGCACAAGCGCGAGCGGCGCCTTGCCGTTCCAGGCCCGGGCGAAGGCCTCGATCTCGTCCGGCGTCTTCTGCTTGGAATGGACTAGGATCATGTCGGCGCCGGCCGCCTCGTAGGCCCTTGCCCGTTTCAGCGCCTCGTCCTGGCCGAGCCCCGCGATCAACGCTTCGGTACGGGCGACGATCACGAAAGAAGGATCGCGGCGCGCGGCGCGCGCTGCTTCGATCTTGCCCTGGAATTCCTCGATGCGGACCATGTCTTGGCGGCCGCCGGCGATCAGGCTGGTCACCTTGGGGAAGCTCTTGTCCTCCATGACGATGGCAGCGGCGCCGGCGCGCTCGTACTGTTCGATCGCGTAGAGCACGTTGATCGCGTTGCCGAAGCCGGTATCGATGTCGGCAACCACCGGCAGGCCGCTGCGGTCGACCATGGCGCGGGTCATGTCGAGATGCTGCGTCATCGACACGACGCTGACGTCGGGCACGCCATACATCGCCGAGAGCTCGAAGCCTGAGGCCCAGATGGCGTCGAAGCCGGCTTCGGCGGCCAGCATGGCTGACAGCGGGCTATGCGCCGCCATCGCCTCGACCAGCCCGGACCGGGCCAGCGTTTCACGCAATTTGCTGCCAGCCGACATGCTCATCCTCTCAGCCGTTGATTTTCAAGACAGACAAGGAAACGGGAGCCGGCGGCAAGGTCGCGGCGGATGCCGGCATGGCGCTCGGCGGCAATCGGATCCTCGCCCCAACGCTCGATCTGGTAGAGCTCGTCGAGCTGGGCCGCGTCGAACGCTTGTTGCGCCGTCAATCGCCCTTCGGCGACGGCAAGTGCAATCAACAGCGAGCCCGCGATGTGCGTCAGGTTGTAGAGCGCCGACAGTGCCAGATCGGAATGCGCTGCCACGGCGGCGCGCAAACGGGCGACCGAGTCGGTGGGCTGCGCCACGAAGCTCGCGCCCTCGACGACGACCAAGGGCGCACCGTAGCGACTCGCCGACCAGTCGAGCAGCGGTTGCCATAGCGCACGCTGTCGCTCGACCAGAGCCGGCGGATCGGTGGCGCGATAGCAGAGCAGGTCGGACTCGGCATACTTTGCGGTGTCCGCGATCACCTGCTCGCGCTGGGGGGTCACGCGGTCGATTCCGGTAGCGGCCAGTCGGGTGAGCGGCAGATGCGATATGCCGATTTCGGCTCCCTCCGGCACGGCGCCCCATTCACCGGCAATCGCCTCGGCAAGAGCACGCGTGGGCACGACCAGAACCGCCTTGGCCGGAGTCCGCATCGGCTTGCCGTCGAGCAGCACGCGATGACCGCCGTCGGTCCGCTCGACCGCCGTCTCCTTGTAGAACCGCTTCATCCCTGCCCTGCCTGGGTGGTGAACGGCTCGATCCGCGCCACGGCGAATGCCGGCCGGGCCTGGATCGATGTCCACCAGGCCGCCACCCTGGGATGTCGCGCACTGGCCATCTCGTCGGGTGCGATTTCCTCGTCGAGGCGCTTGACGAAAGGCACGGCGCCGATGTCTGCAAGCGAATATCGATCGCCGGCGAGCCACGGCGTTTGCTGCAGGGTCTCCTCCATGCGATCGAGCAGCCCGCTCACCAGCCGGCCGCGCGCCTCGACGCGTTCGTCGTCGGTATAGGGCCGCCGCGCCGTCCTGAGCCAGGCCTCGCGCCGCTCGCGGCTCGGCACCCTTGCGAGCTTCTCGGCCAGCTCGGCGTCAGACCATTGCTGCGCGACCTTTGCCATCGAGTGTGCCCAGTTGAAGACGATCAGGTTGCCGATCAATCCGTCGACGTGACGGATCCAGTTGCGCATCACGGCACGCCCGTAGGGATCGGCCGGCCGCAGCGGTGGTTCCGGATAGGTCTCGTCGAGCCATTCGCAGATCGTGCCGCTTTCATAGAGCGACCGTCCGTCATCCAGGATGAGCAGGGGAATGACGCCGTTGGGATTGAGCTTCAGGTAGGCCGGCGAATGATGTTCCATCCTGGTGAGGTCGATGATCCGGCTCTCGAACGCCAGCCCCTTTTCGGCGAGGCAGAGCCGCACGCGCCGTGAAGCACTCGATCGCCAGCCATGATAAAGCGTCAGCATTGCAGCCCTCGTGGGTTTCGCGGTTTCCGCCACCTGTCGCCAAGCGGTTTCGACCACCGCCCTCTCTTCACATGGTTGTGATCATCCGCTGCGAAGAATCAAGACGACATTACATTCGAAACCCGGTCTGGCTGCGAAAAGCGGTCTGTGTGAATTCGGACACATAGCACCCCTGACGTATCGGACATAATGCCTGGCGGCTCTGCTGATTATTCTGGGTGCACATGAGTACCGCGCACGAGATCGTTCCGCTGTTCGCCACTCCGCTGGTTACGGTCGAGGTCCCGGAAGCGGCAGCACTCAACACCGATCTCCGCCGGGTGATCGAGCAGCGTGAGCAGACCCAGCCCAGCACCCGGCATTCCAACCAGGGCGGCTGGCAGTCGAGCTGGGACATGGACCGCTGGGGTGGCGTGCCGGCGATCAAGCTGCTGGCGATAGGGCGCAATCTCGCCAACCACGTGACGACCGACCGCAAGGGCACTCCCGGCAATGGCCCCCACCCGGGCTACGCCGTGACCTGGACCGCCAACATGTGGGCAAACGTCAATCGCAACGGCCACGGCAACGAATTCCACTCCCACCCCGGAGCCTTCTGGTCGGGCGTCTACTATGTCGACGACGGTGGCATCGCCAGCGACGAGTCGCTGGGCGGTGAGCTCGAGTTCATGGATCCGCGTGGCCCCTTGCCGGCCATGTTCGCGCCGCATCTCGCCGTCGCCATGCCGGGCGGCCTCGGGGCGGGCGCCACCGAGCGCGTACGGCCCAAGGCTGGTCGCCTGGTGATGTTTCCGTCATGGCTGATGCACCAAGTGCGCCCCTATCACGGCACCGCCACGCGCATCTCGATCGCCTTCAACCTTACGGTGTAGGATCGGACCACGACCAGTGCGGGAGCGCGGTAGTCGCTCCCATTCTTGCCGAAGGTGAGGATCTGATGGTTGCCAAGTCCGACATCTCTTGGGAGGCATAATGCCTTCAGCGGCCGAAGCGGATCGTGACCTGGCCGAGCAGGTCTCCGAAATCGGCGACGACCGAGCTCCCAGGCGTGACGAAGTGCAGACCTGTGCAGGTGCCCGCAGCAATCAGCTCACCGGCACGCAGCCTCGAGCCGCGGCGCGACAGTTCATTGGCGAGCCAGGTCAGCGCCAGCAGCGGATGGCCGAGCACCAGGGCACCCGTCCCCGCTCCTTTGCGATCACCGTCGATCGACAACGTGACCGCGTGGCTGGCGAGGTCGAGCCGGCGCCAGTCCTGCAACGGCCGGCCGGCGACGAGACCGCCGTTGAAGGCGTTGTCCGCCGTGATCTCCTCGATGCGCCGTGTGCGCCAGTCATCCAGCCGCGTGTCGCAGATCTCGATTACGGGCACGACGGCATCTACTGCTGCGCTCACCTCGTCGCGATCATATGGTGCAGCTCGAGGTGGCAGATCGGCACCGAGCCGGAAGCCGAACTCGGCCTCGACGCCCGCGACAAAGAACTGCGCTGGATCCAGCGCCGGCTGCAGCCAAAGCAGGGTGCGGAACAGGCTGCCGGCGATCGGACCGGGCGAATTGACCAGGCGCTGCGACTGCTCGGACGAGCAGCCCACCTTGTGGCCAACGACGATGTCGTCCCACTTGGCACAGAAGGCCTCCTGCACCGCGTAAGCGTCGTCGAAGGTCTTGACCTCCGGGAGCCCCGGCGTCGGTTGGCGGTTGCGTCGCGCCGCCACCAGCCGGTCGGCAGCCCGTTCCACGGCACTCTTCATCGCATCGCCCCTGTCAGCACCGTCGCCACCGAAGGCACGAAGACGACCAGCATCAGCACCCCGAACACGATCAGCGTGTAGGGCGTCGCGGCCGCCCATACCTGGCGCATCGTGATCTCCGGCGGCGCCACGCCCTTCATGACGAGCAGCAGCAGACCGAAGGGTGGCGTCAGCAACCCGATCTGCAGCGAAATCAACAGGATCACGCCCAGCCACACAAGATCGAGATTCAGCGCATTGGCAAGCGGCATGAAGAACGGGAAGGTGAGAAGCATCATGCTGATCTGGTCCATGAACGAGCCCAGCACCAGCAGCACCGCGATCATGGTGAACACGGCGATGAGCGGCGTCATCTCGAACTTGGCGATCTCCGCCAGCGCACCATCCGTGGTGCCGGAAAAGGCGAGTATTTGCGAGAAGGTCGTCGAGGCGGCGATGATGAAGAATATCATCGTCGTCACCACCGCCGTGCTCTTGAGGCTGTCGAACAGGATCTACCAACCTCGCTGCGCAATGTGAAAGCGCCTACTTGGCCATCGGCACGATAGCGTAGTGCTGCATGATCGAGCCGCGCCCGCGGCTCCATGACGGGATGAAGCAGGAATGGCCGCCGGCATCGCCGCCGCCCATGGTGATCAGGATGTCGTCGGGCCGCAGGCCACGATGGATGAAGCCGGCCTGGGCGAGCCCGTGCGCGTGGTCACCATGCTGGGCGTCGTACTCGCGCTCGCGATACTTGCCGACTCCCATCATGCCTTCGACCGACCGCTTGGCCTGCGAGAACAGGAATTTCTGGGCGTCCTCGCGTGTCCACCCGGCGGCGGCGACGATGTGCATGTGCTCGGGCGCCAGCACGACGACGCTCTGGCCGAGCGTGATGCAGCCATAGTTGGCCATCGCGTCGGCCACCGAGCCCAAGATCTGCTCGGGCGTGTTGCCGCCATGGTTCTCGACGTTGCAGAAGCCCCCGCCGGCATAGGCGGTGACGCTCGACAGACCCTTGGCGTAGCCCTGGGCCTCGCAGAGCAGCGGCCACGGATTGCCGCGCGCCCGCTCGGCGATGCAGAAGCTGTACTTGCCGGGATTGCCCTGGGTCGACTTGTCGGAGATGCCGGGAAGCATCTGGAAGACGTTGCGCAGGATCAATCGCACGGCGCGGCCGATCGTGGCGTTGGCGCGATTGCCCGGGCCAAACAGGTTGACGTCCGAGTTCATGCCGATCTCGTCGGCGTAGGGTCCGCTCACGATCAGCAGCGGCGCCGATCCACCGGTGCTCGCGGTCGAGCCGTGGAAGTTGAAGTCGGCCCGGTCCATCGCCTGGAAGGCTGCCACCAGGACAGGAAAGTGCTCCGGCAGGCAGCCCGCCATGACGGCATTGACCGCCGCGCCATGCAAGGAGAGTTCCAGCCCGGTCGCCGGATGGGTGGTGATCACCGTGTTCCACGGCCGGCTGTCGGCCGCGGCCATCGCCTTCACCCGATCGACCTGCGGCGGTACCACCGGCAGCCCGTCGGTCCAGCCCTGCTCGTAGCAGTAGTCGATGGCGCCAAGCAGATCGTCCGGCGCCTCGTGAATGCGGGGTGAAGCCCCAGCCATCGAACATGCTCCCAATCAGTTCGCCGACACTATGGGCGCCGAACTGTCGAGGGAAAGCATAAAAGTCCTTTCAGGAGACCGGCACCCCAGCCCTTATGCGGCGTGCGAGGTCCTCGAAATCGGCGCGCAGGAGGGGCTCTGAAATGGCGACAGGGCCGCCAAACATGCCGACGGTGCCGCGGCGCAGGAAGCGTTGCAGCCAGTTGCCACGGTCGCGAAACTGCTCTGGATCGCGCACGCCGATAACCAGGAGCCTGGGCTGCTGCGGCCGAAAGATCAGCGAGCGGTTGTAGGTCGGCAGCTTGAAGCTCTGGACCTGCACCCATGTGATCTGCGACCAGGGCACGCGACCAACGCTGGAGTAGCTCGTATTGTCGACGATGCCCTCCTGGTCGATGACCAGGCCGGGACTGCGGCTGAACAGCCGCGCGGCGGCGAAGAGTGTGCCGGCCCCGAAGGCGACGCCGCCGACAAGACCGGCGGCTCCCAACTCCCACGCAAGAAGACTACCCGGGCCGGCCAAGCCGGCCAGTGTCATAACCAGGCAGACAAGGAAAAGAACCAGCGCCAGGACCAGAACCAGCGCGAGCTTGGCCTTGCGCAGGGGATACTCCAGCGTCGTCGGCGGGTACACCGATGTCACGGACGCGTTTGCTTGCGCTGCGGTGCCGGCGTCTGCGACGGCGGCCGTCCGGCCCGCTGCCGATCCGGCGTCGGCACCGGCATCTGCGCCCTGAGGCCCGGCCGCAGCCCATCGACACGCGGCGCCAAGACGGCACAGGGGTTGGCGCCGGCCTGCCGCGCCGCCAGGTTCAGCTGCGACACCAGGCTCGGCACGGTGCCGGCTGGAATGATCAGCCTGGAAACGTTGGGATCGAGCACGCCTGTCGTCGGCCTGCCGCTGCCGCCTTTCAGGCGCAGCGGCGTGGCCAGGGTCGCGTACTGGGCGTCGCGCGCCTCGGGCACGAGCAGGAACTCCCAGCCCTCCGACCGCAGCTGCACGTAGCCGCCGCCGACCATCGTGGCGCGCGGCGTGTCGACCACGAGGCGCCGCAGCCAGGCTACGCCCGACTGGACCTCGATTCGTCCGGCAATGCAGTTGAAGGCGACCCGGGAATCGCTGCCGCCGAGCAGCCGCTGCGTGTCGGAGGGCCACTCCGCCAGGGGATCGCGCGGCCCGCCACCCTTGGCAACGGCAATGTCGATCGCACCGTTAGCCGTGTTGAGGGCGTCGCGCGTGGTGCGGCCGCCGCCCCGCAGACGGAGGTCGATGTCGGCGACCGCATCCTGCAATCCCAGGTTCATGCCGAGCAGCGTTGACAGGTCTGCCAGCGGTACCCGACTGAGATTGGCCGTCAGGGTTGCCTGGCCAATCCGTCCGGTCGGATCATAGGCGAGGTCGAAGCTGGCCGACCCTGCCCCGACCGTGGCCGCGGCCCTGAGCGCGAAGCGTGTCTCGCCCGACGTGAGCGACAGCGAGGCGTTCTGAACCTTGCTGCCGAGCCCCGTGATCTCGCCGAACCGCGCCGAGACCGTCAGCGCCGAGCGACCGAGCCAGGTCGCCCTGAACGGCACGGTCGGCACCAGGCGCGGCTGGGCGGGTGTCGGTCCGCTCGCAGGCGTCGGCGGCGCAGGGGTCGCGCGCAAGTCGTTGACGTCGAGGCGGCTCACATCGGCGTTGACCGCGATGGTCGCCACGCCCTTGCGGTCGACGCGGAAGAGGGCGTCACCGGTCACCTCGCTCGAGGCGACCTTCAGGTTCGCCACCTCGACCTTGAAGGAACTGCGCTGCGTGGCTGCCTTGGCGCTGAGCACGTACGGACCGCCCGCCGGAAACGGCAGACGGATGTAGGGGCCGAAAACGGAAACATCCGGTCCATCCGAATTGATCTGCAGGTTGGTGCCCTTGACTCCTATCCCGCCCTTGATCGTGATCTTGCCGTCGCCAAGACTGCCCTGCACGTCGATGTTGCCAGGCAGGCTCCGCATCCAGCCATCGAACGTGCCGGCCGTGCCGGTGAGCTCGAGCGCAGCACCTTGCGGCGCGACGAGTCGGGCGTCGATCTGCAGCGGCTGGTTGGCGGCCGGCGAGCGCAGCGACGCCCGCGGGACTTCGAGCACGACCGACGGCCGCCCCGGCCCCTCGCCGACCGTCAGTACCGACTCTCGGAGCTCGACAGTCGGGATCCAGGGGAATACCGGCGCGGCACGCAGGCGCAGCGAGCGGTGCTCGCCGGCATGCGGACCGGAACCGTCGGGCGGCGGCAGCATCTCGAGGTTGATGTCGCCGATGTCGTTCTGCTCGACCAGGATTTCCGCGCCCTCGAGAAGAAGGCGGCCGATCTTGAGCTCACCCAGGAACAGCGAGAACGGATCGAAGTAGAGAGTCAGTTTGCGCACCCGCACCATCTCGGGCCGCGTGCCCCACGGTGCGTTCGTGAGCGTCACACCCTCCGCCACCATGGCGGGCTCCGTACCGATCAGCACCGACAGCGGCACCTTGGCCGCAAGCTCGCGGCCGGTGGCCTTGCGAACCTGGTCGGCGAGACGCGCCTGGTATTGCGACAGATCGCGGGTGGCAATCCAGGTGACTCCGCCGGCCGCCGCCAGCGGTATCACCGCCACGAGGATCCAGGTCAGTCGCCTCCAGCTTATGCGCATGCGACTCGATTCTCGCTCAATCGCCGCCCGTCGAGAAGCCAAATGCCTCGACGGTACGGCGAAAGTGGGGGGGTGGCTCGGCAACGACGGTCAACTCGCCGTTGCCGGAAGGATGCGGCAAGGAGAGACGGCGGGCATGCAGGTGCAGGCGGCCCGCGTCTGCAACCGCAGCCATCAGCGCTTCCTCGCCGCCATACTTGCCGTCGCCCAGGATCGGGCAGCCGATCGCCGCGCAATGCACGCGCAGCTGATGGGTCCGCCCGGTGCGCGGCCACAAGGCGAGCAGCGCGGCGCGTTTGCCTGCCCGGTCGATGATGCGGAAATGCGTCAGCGCCTTCTGGCCCGCCTCGTGATCGACCTGCATCAGCTCGCGATCGCGCGCGCCCGGTCGCTTGGCGAGCGGCAGATCGATCGCGCCGTCGGCGCGCGGCGGCACGCCGACGACGATCGCCCAGTAGAGCTTCTCGGTCTCCCGATCGCGGAACGATTCCCCCAGGCGCCTCGCTGCCTGCCCGGTGCGGGCGATCAGCAGCAAGCCGGACGTGTCCTTGTCGAGGCGATGGACCAGGCGCGGCCGTTCGTCGAAGCCGAAGCGCAGCGCATCGAGCATGCCGTCGACATGGCGCTCGGTTCCGGTCCCGCCCTGCACCGCCAGGCCGGGCGGCTTGTTCAGGACGATGACGTGATCGTCGCGATGAATTACCAGGCGCCGGATTTCCGCCGCGTCGCGGTCGGACACACCGGCGATCTCGGTTGCCTTGGGTGGCGGGGCCGAGAGGACACCGGGCGGCACGCGAATTGTCTGGCCGGGCGCGATCCGGTCGCGCGCTTCGGCGCGCTTGCCGTCGACGCGGACCTGCCCGGTGCGCAACAGCTTCTGCAGGGCGCCGTGGCCCAGATCAGGATAGTGGCGCTGGAACCAGCGATCGAGGCGGAGTCCGGCTTCATCCGCGGCCACGGCGCGTCCGCGCAGTGCCGCCCCCGCAGCGCCCGCATCTTTCGCAGAGACTTGCTGTGCCTTCACCACTGAGCGCTACCGCAGCGCCTTCCAAAAAATCTATTCATGCCGCCGATCTCGACGTGAGCCTCGACACCCACGCGTTGTTTAAATCTAGCAGAAAATCAAGGTGGATAGTTACACGACGATGGATTCAGCTTGGCTGAGACGCGCCGATGCAGCTCGTCGGCGACAATGACTCTTCCGGACCGCGGTCGTCTCGCCCGCACTTCTCATGAGCGGGCGAGCCGCCCGCGGTCCGGAAGACGCGGCTGGAATGAAACGTCCCCGGCGACTTATCATTTCCCGCGCCCATGTCCCCAGAAATCCTGTCGTTCGACACCCTGACGTTCGATCATCCGGCGGCGTGCCGTCCGGCGCGGCTGACGGCGAGCCTGTTCCTTCCCGAACCGTGCGAGCAGCCGGCGCCGTGCATGGTGATCCTGACGAGCAGCGCCGGCGTCCAGCGCCACCGCGAGCACTTTTACGCCCAGGTCCTGAACGAAGCCGGGACGGCGGCGCTGATCGTCGACAGCTTCGCGGGCCGCGGCGTGCGCCGGACGGTGGCCGACCAGTCGCTGGTCTCGGCCGCCCAGATGGAGGGCGATGCCTTCGCCGCGCTGGCCCTGTTGCGGGCGGACCGGCGCATCGATCCCGCGCGCATTGGACTGATGGGCGTTTCGAAAGGCGGCGTAGCGACGCTCAACGCCGCCATTGCCGTCCGCCAGCGCTGGCGCAACGGTTTCCCCCACCTGTTCGATCTTCACGTCGCGATCTGCCCGGGCGCCACCGCACAGCATCGTGACGCCACGACCCACGGCCAGCCGATGTTCTTCATGCTGGCGGGACGCGACGACTACACGCCGGCGCCGCTCGCCATCGAGTACGCCGAACGCATGCGGTCCGCCGGCAACGCCCGCATCAAGGTCAAGGTCTATGGCAGCGCCCATCACGGCTGGGAATCGATCGGTCCGGTGTTCGACATCAAGGATGCCGAGAACTGGTCGTGCTGCCGCAACGTCATCGAGGACGATGGCCGCCACTTCATCCCCGCCCTCGGCGAGGCGCTGAGCGAGCCCGACTACCAGGCGTGGGCGCGCCTGCACTGCGTGACCAAGGGCGCCCGTGCCGGTGGCGGCACACCCGAGCTGAAGCGGCGCGCGACCGCGGACTTGCTCACCTTCCTGCACGGCAGCGGCTTCGCACCTCGGTGGACGACCCCGCGGCATGGGGATATATTGGTTGTGTGACTCGATATCGCTTTCTGTTGGGTTTCCTGGCGTTCCTGATCGGCGCCGTCGGGTCAACTTCCAGCTTTGCCGGAGAGCCGCTATGGGTCGGATCCGACCCTGCCAGGGAGCGCGCCGAGGCGTTGCTCGCCGCGCTGCGGAGCGCCTCCGCCCATGGGCTGGAGCCTGGCTGGTACGGCGTCGCCGAGGTCGAGAAGGCCCTGTCGCCGGGCGCCGATCCGGCCATCGCAGAGGAGCTGATCACGACGGCATTCGTTGCCTATGCCAGCGATGTTTCAACCGGTCGGGTCCGTGCCAATCGCGTCGACGGCAATATCGACATCCAGCAACGCCAGGTCGACCGCATGCTCCTCCTGAAGGAGGCCGCTGATGCGACCGACTTTCCCGCCTACCTCGCCAGCCTGCCGCCCAAGGGCGATTACCCGGCACTGCAGAAGGCCCTGGCGACGTGGCGCGACAAGCGCGACAAGACCGCCTTCACGCCGCTGCCCGGCGGCCGCCTGCTGAGGCCCGGCATGACCGACCCGCGCGTGCCGCTCCTGCGCACGCGCCTGGCCGAACTCGACCTTGTCGTACCGGAGGCCGGCCCGGCGGTCGATCTGTACGACGACAAGCTGGTCGCCGTCGTCAAGGCGTACCAGGAGACCAAGGGCCTGACGGTCGACGGCATCATCGGCGCCAAGACCACGCAGTCGCTCAACACCTCGATCGACGAGCGCATCGGGCAGATTGTCGCCAACCTCGAGCGCCGGCGCTGGCTGCCTGAGGATCTCGGCAGCCGCTACGTGCTGGTCAATGCCGGCGACTATTCCATGGTGTTCGTCGACGGTGGAAGGAGGGTATTCGAGAGCCTGGTGATCGTCGGCACGCCCAAGGATCCGACGCCGGAGATCCAGTCGGTGATGCGCGGCTTCCAGACCAATCCCTACTGGACCGTGCCGCAATCGATCTCGGGCGAGGAATACCTGCCGATGCTGCGCCGCGACCCCTACGCATTGCAGTCGGCCGGGTTCAAGCTTTTCGAGAATTGGCAGGACAATACCGAGCTCGACCCGGCGTCGGTCGACTGGAATTCCATCCATCCCAAGGCCTTCCCCTACCGCATCCGGCAGGACCCGGGCGCCGGCAATGCACTGGGATACATCTTCTTCCCGTTCAACAATCGATACGGGATCTACATGCACGATACGGCGAACCGCTGGCTGTTCACCGAGGGCAGCCGCAATTTCAGCCACGGCTGCATCCGCCTGCAGAACCCGCTCGACTTCGTCGAGAAGGTGTTCGATGGCCGAAGCGGCTTCAGCAAGGAGCGTGTCCGCCAGGTCATAGCGAGTGCCCAGCAGGCGCACTACACGTTCCCCGAGCCGGTCGCGCTGTACGTGACCTACCGCACCGTCACGGCCGGCGCCGACGGCACGCCGCTGTTCCGCGACGACGTCTACGGCCGCGACCGCCGCGTCGTGCGCGAGATGGCCAAGCCGCGCAGCTGAGCACCACCGCGAAACGAGCCGCACGCGGGAAGCCGAGTTGAGTCGATCGTCCCGCGTCCCGGCCGGGCTGTTCGACAGCAGGCCCTACGGATTCTCGCAGGTCACCGTCGTGACGACGCCGCGTGGGGACGCTGTGCACGTGTCCGGCCAGGTCGCCTGGGATTCTGACCAGAAGATCGTCGGCGCCGGCGATATCGGCCGCCAGCTCGAGAAAAGCCTCGAGAACCTCGCGTGCTACCGTTTCTTCGCCCTCAGCTTCTTCCAGTATTCCAGGCGTTTCAGGATCTCGCGCTCGAAGCCGCGCTCGACGGGCCGGTAGAATTCCTCGCGCGCCATGCGGTCGGGGAAATAGTTCTGGCCGGAGAAGCCGTCCTGGGTGTCGTGGTCGTACTCGTAGCCCTTGCCGTAGCCGATCTCCTTCATGAGCCGGGTCGGCGCATTCAGGATGTGCATGGGCGGCATCAGCGAGCCGTGCTCCCTGGCGGCGCGCTTGGCGGCGCCGAAGGCCGTGTAGCCCGCGTTCGATTTCGGCGCCGTGCCGAGATAGATCACGGCCTGGGCGATCGCGAGCTCGCCCTCGGGCGAGCCCAGGCGGTCGTAAGTGTCCCAGGCGGCGAGGGTCTGGGTGAGCGCCTGCGGGTCGGCCATGCCGACATCCTCGACGGCGAAGCGGACCAGGCGGCGCGCGATGTATTTCGGGTCCTCGCCGCCGTCGAGCATGCGCGCGAACCAGTAGAGCGCGGCATCGACATCCGACCCGCGCAGCGACTTGTGCAGCGCGCTGATCAGGTTGTAGTGCCCCTCCTGCGCCTTGTCGTAGAGGGGCGCGCGCTTCTGCAGCAGCGTCGCCAGCCGGGCCGGCGGCACCGGCCCCTTGTCCTTGAGCTGGGCCAGCTGCTCGGCGAGGCCGATCAGGTAGCGGCCGTCGCCGTCGGCCATGGCGAACAGGGCCTGGCGGCCCTCCTCGTCGATCGGCAGCGTGCGGCCGAGCGCCTGCTCGACCCGCCCCAGCAGGGCGCCCAGCGCCGCATCGTCGAGGCGGCGCAGCACCAGCACCTGGCAGCGCGACAGCAGGGCGCCGTTGAGCTCGAAGGAAGGGTTCTCCGTCGTCGCCCCGACCAGCGTGACGGTGCCGTCCTCGACATAGGGCAGGAAGCCGTCCTGCTGGGCGCGGTTGAAACGGTGGATCTCGTCGACGAACAGCAGGGTGCCCTTGCCGTCGCGACGGCGCTGGCGCGCCGCCTCGAAGATGCGGCGCAGGTCGGCGACGCCGGAGAACACCGCCGACAGCGGCTCGAAATGTAGGTCGGTGTCCTCCGCCAGCAGGCGGGCGATCGTCGTCTTGCCGCAGCCCGGCGGGCCCCACAGGATCAGCGAGCCGAGCTTGCGGTTGGCCAGCATGCGGCCGATCGGGCCTTCCGGCCCGAGCAGATGGTCCTGTCCCAGTATCTCGCTGAGAGTCCTTGGGCGCAGCCGTTCGGCGAGCGGCGTCGGAGCGAGCGAGGCGAACAGCTCGGCCGGCATTGCGCGCGCCCCGCTTTCGGCTCAGCGGAACTGGACGGTCGACACCATGCCTTCGCGGCCGATGGTGACGCTGGCCACGCCGCCGGTGACGCGCTTCTTGAGCTCGGCGACGTTCTTCACCTCCTGGCCGTTGATGCCCAGGATCATGTCCCCCGGCCGGATGAAGCGTCCGGCGTAGGAACCGGGCGTGATCTCGGTGACGATCACGCCCGGCCGCCATTCGACCAGCCCCAGCTCGTCGGCGACGGCCGGCGACATGTTGGACACCGAGGCGCCGCTCAAGGGCTGGCGCCCCTCGAGCAGCGACTTGTCGCGCGGCGGATCCTCGGGTGGCGGCGCGAGCTTCATGTCGAACACGAGCTCCTTGCCGGCCCGAATGACGCGGATGGGCACCACGGTGTCGACCTGCAAGGTGGCAAGGCGGAAGCGCATGCTTGCCTCGTCGTCGATCGGCTGATCCTTCAGCCCGACGATGACGTCGTTGCGCTTGAGGCCGGCGCGCGCGCCGGGGCCGCCCGGAAAGACCTCCTTGACCACCAGACCGACGGGCCGCGGCAGGTTGAGGCCGGAAGCCAGATCGGGCGTCACGCGCTGCATGTTGATGCCGAGCCACGGGCGCACGATGCGCCCGCCGCTTTCGCCGATCGCGACCACGCGGGAGACGATGTTCGACGGCGTGGCGAAACCGATGCCCACCGATCCGCCAGTCTGCGAGTAGATCGCCGTGTTGACACCGATCAGCCGCCCGTCGAGGCTCACCAGCGCACCACCCGAATTGCCCGGATTGATGGCGGCGTCGGTCTGGATGAAGAAGCTCGAATCGTTGACGCCGCCGGCACTGCGCGCCAGCGCCGAGATGATGCCGCTGGTCACCGTTTGCGTCAGGCCAAACGGGTTGCCGATGGCGAGCACGATGTCGCCGACTTCGACCGAATCCGAATCGCGCATCTCGAGGAAGGGGAATTTGTCGCCGTTGCCCTCGATGCGCAGCAGGGCGAGGTCGAAGCGCTCCTCCTGGCTTACCAGCTTGGCCTCGAACTCGCGCCGGTCGGCCAGCACGACGCGAATCTCGTCGGCGCCCTTGACGACGTGGGCGTTGGTCACGATGAGGCCGTCGGGACGCACCAGGACGCCCGAGCCCAAGGCGTTCTGCACCCGCTCCCCGGCATTGGGCACGCCGGGAAAGGGGAACGGCAGCCGCCGCTGCACGCGCGCCGATGTCGTCGTGTAGATGTTCACGACGGCCGGCGAGACACGCTTCACCAGGGGGGCATAGGAGAAGCTGAGCTCGCTGCGGTCCGCAGGCAGGCGCTGTGCCGGTACCGGCATCGGCGCAAGCGCCGCCAGGCCGCCGACCATCGCCATCGCCATCAGGATTGCCCGCAGGGCCATGCCACGCCTCCTCTGCTGTGTCGATTTGCGACCACTCCCCGGCCAAATCAAGACCCTTTCGCCATTGTGGCCGGCGCCCTGGTTCGCATGTCCCTCCCCCGCAATCGACCCGCAATCGGGGGAGTAGGCCCGAAGGGCCGGAGGGGGATAGCCTCACGCGAGGTTCATAAAGTTCCGACATCGGAAACTTCATGGATCTCGTCTGAGGCCTTCCCCCTCCGCCCATATGACGGGGCACCTCCCCCGATTACGGGCGAGAAAAAGAGATGTGTCGGCTCCGTAGCAGCCAAGCGGGGGGGAAGCATGACAACAGTGCCACCGTCGGCGGAGATCACTCCGCCTCAAGTGCACGCACCTCGCCCCGACCCGATCAGCCGCAGCGCGAGTAGCCGCAGTTCAGGCAGACGTCGCAGCCTTCCTGGTGGGTGAGCGCGGCGGCGCCGCAGTTGGGGCACTGGCCCATCACCGCCGCCGCGCCGCCGCCCGCAGGATCGCGCTGACCGGCCGCAAGGCGCACTTTCGCCTCGACGACGTCGGCGAGACGCGGGCCGTCGCCGGCGAGGAAGCCGATCTCGACCAGGTGGCGCTCGATCACGCCGCCGATCGCCGCCAGCAGCGACGGCACGTAGCGGCCCTCCATCCACTGGCCGCCGCGCGGATCGAACACCGCCTTCAGCTCCTCGACCACGAACGAGACGTCGCCGCCGCGGCGGAACACCGCCGAGATCATGCGCGTCAGCGCCACCGTCCAGGCGTAGTGCTCCATGTTCTTGGAGTTGATGAAGATCTCGAACGGCCGCCGCCGGCCGTCCTGCACGATGTCGTTGATGGTGATGTAGATCGCGTGATCGCTGCCCGGCCATTTGATCTTGTAGGTCCGCCCCGGCAGGTCGCCCGGCCGGTCGAGCGGCTGGGCGATGTAGACGACACCGCCCTCGCGCGCCGACGGCACGAGGGCCGGCGCACTCCTGGCGTCCGCAGGCTTCACCTCGAGCACCGCCCCGGTCACGTCGTTGGGCCGGTAGGTGGTGCAGCCCTTGCAGCCCAGCGCATAGGCCTGCTCGTAGACGTCCTTGAAGGCCTCGAAGGAGATGTCGCGCGGCAGGTTGATGGTCTTGGAGATCGAGCTGTCGACGAACTCCTGCGCAGCGGCCTGCATCGCGAGATGCGCGGCGGGCTCGAGCGTCTGGGCATCGACGAAGGCGTCGGACGGCGGCGCCTCGCCGCCTTTGAGCGTCCGCCAGACGCGCAAGGCGTGGTCCTCGACGTTCTCCTCGCGCCTGGAGCCGTCGGGCTGCAGCACGTGGCGGACATGGCTGAAGGCGAAGACCGGCTCGATGCCGGAGGATATGTTGTCGGCGAGCAACGAGATCGTGCCGGTCGGTGCGATCGAGTTCAGCAGCGCATTGCGGATGCCGTAGCGGCCGATCGCGGCGCGTACCTCCTCGGGCAGGCCGCGGATCGTCTCGCCGGCCAGGAAGCGGGCGCGATCGTAGAGCGGGAAGCTTCCCTTCTCGGCGGCGATGTCGGCCGAGGCGAGATAGGACAGGCGCTGCACCGCCCCCAGCCAGTCGCGCGTCAGCCGGACTGCTTCGGGCGAGCCATAGCGCACACCGCAGAAGATCAGGGCATCGGCGAGACCGGTGACGCCGAGGCCGATGCGGCGCTTGGCCTTGGCCTCGCGCTCCTGCTGCGGCAGCGGAAAGCGCGACACGTCGATCACGTTGTCGAGCATGCGCACGGCGAGCGGCACCAGCCGCTCCAGCGCATCGAGGTCGAGATGGGCGCCCGGCGTAAAAGGCTCGGCAACCAGCGCGGCGAGATTGATCGATCCCAGCAGGCAGGCGCCATAGGGAGGCAGGGGCTGCTCGCCACAAGGATTCGTAGCGTGGATGGTCTCGCAATAGTGCAGGTTGTTGCGACGGTTGATGCGGTCGATGAAGATCACGCCCGGTTCGGCGTACTCGTAGGTGGCGCGCATGATGCGCTCCCACAGGCTGCGCGCCTTGATGGTGCGGAACACCCGGCCGCCGAACACGAGATCCCAGTCGCCGTCCTCCTTCACCGCCTTCATGAAGGCATCGGTGACCAGCACCGAGACGTTGAACATGCGCAGTCGCGTCGGATCGCGCTTGGCGTCGACGAACGCCTCGATGTCGGGATGATCGCAGCGCAGGGTCGCCATCATGGCGCCGCGGCGCGAGCCCGCGCTCATGATGGTGCGGCACATCGCGTCCCAGACGTCCATGAAGGAGAGCGGGCCGGAGGCGTCGGCGCCAACGCCCTTCACCGGCGCGCCGTGCGGGCGCAGGGTCGAGAAATCGTGCCCGATACCACCGCCCTGCTGCATGGTCAGCGCGGCTTCGCGCAGGTTCTCGAAGATGCCCGACATGTCGTCGGCGATCGCGCCCATGACGAAGCAGTTGAACAGGGTGACGCTGCGCCCGGTGCCGGCGCCGGCGATCACCCGGCCGGCAGGCAGGAACTTGAAGCCGGAGAGCGCCGCATGAAACCGTTCGGCCCACAGCTCGGGGTCGCGCTCGACCGCTGCCAGGGCCCTGGCGACCCGTCGCCAGGTCCCCTCCAGGTCGCCATCATCGGCGCCTGCGGGGTCGCGGAAGCGGTATTTCATGTCCCAGATGCGCTGGGAGACAGGAGCCCATTCCATATTGAATCCTAGGCGTCGGCCAGATCGATATCAACAGCCTTGTTCCTTGTTCGTTCCGATTTCGCAGCCTCGATGACCAGCCGCCCGGTGGCGCCCTCGATGCGCTCGCGAAGGGTCGACATGAAGGTCTCGCGGTCGAGGCCCGGCGGGATTGCCGGCAGCACCTCGACGGTGATCCGGCCTGGCCGCTTGACGAACCGGCGACGGCCCCAGAACAGGCCGGAATTTAGGGCCACCGGGACCACCGGAACGCCGAGCTGGCGATAGAGGGCGGCGGCGCCAACCTGGTACGGGCGCTCGGCTCCGACGGCGACCCGGGTGCCCTCGGGAAAGATCAGGATCGACCGGCCTTCGGCGATCACCGCCTTGGCGTGGCGCACCAGGCCGCGCAGCGCGCGGGCGCCGTCACCGCGTTCGACGGCGATGTTGCCGGCCCGCGCCATCGCCCAGCCGACGATCGGGATGTAGACCAGTTCGCGCTTCATTACCGTCGCGGCATGCGGGAACAGCAGCGTGTAGGCGAGCGTCTCCCACGACGATTGATGCTTGGAGGCGACGATCACGGGGCCGGCCGGCAGGTTCTCCAGCCCGCACAGCCGATGGTCGAGGCCGATGGTGAGCCGCAGCCACCACAGGCAGAACCTTATCCACAGCTGGGCCCAGGCCACGACCGCGCGACGCGGCAGCAGCAGCATCGGCATGCCGGCGACAGCGATGACGGCCGTGCCGATATACCAACCCACGTTGAAGGCCAGGGAGCGCAGCCAGAGAAGAAAACCGGTCATGCTTGTAACGCAAGATTTGGAAGCTTAATGTCCGGCCACAAGCACATCTAGCGCGGAATTCCCCGCTCATCATGCACGTCACCTGTTCCAATTGCGGGGCGCGTTACATCGTCGATCCGTTGGCAATCGGTCCCACGGGACGCACGGTTCAATGTGCGCGATGCAATAATCGCTGGTTCGAGCGGGCCAGTCCGGCTTCCGCGGCGATCCTGCGCGAGCGCGTCGAGCAGGCCCAAGCGCGGATGCAGGACGCGGTGGAGCGCGCCCAGGGTCAGGACGAGCCCGAGCCCACCTATCGCTCCGGCCTGCCGGCGATCGCCCGGCCGCAGGTGCGCCGGCCACGCTGGCCCTACTGGATCGCCGCCGTCGTCCTGCTGGCGGTGGCGCTGGGCGCCGTGCTGGTGTTTCGCGGCGACCTTGGCACCAAGTCGCCGCTGCCATGGCGCGCCACCGGCCTTTCGCTCGACCCGCCGCCGGCGCCCGCGCGCTGGGCGACGGCAGAAACCGGACGGGCCATGCCACGAGCCACGCCACGGGCCGGCACGGCCGGGGAAGGTAGAGGGTCGGCACGGGTCGACATCGGGCCGGCCATCGAGTAGCAGGGCACATGACCACGTCCGCGACGGCCGGCCGGCCCACCGTCTCGATCCGTTTCTCAGCGTCGGAGATTGCCGCGCGCATCGACGTCATGGCGGCCGAGCTCGCCGCCAGGCTGCCGGCCGACACGCTGGTGGTGTCGGTGCTGAAGGGCAGCTTCGTGTTCGCCGCCGACCTGATCCGCGCGCTGAGCCGCGCCGGCGCCGACTGGTCGATGGATTTCCTCACCCTGTCGAGCTACGGCACCGGCACCCAGACGACCGGCAGCGTCAAGGTCGTGCGCGACATCGTCGACGACGTGCGCGACCGCGAGGTGCTGCTGGTCGACGACATCCTCGAGTCCGGCTTCACGCTCTCCTTCGCTAAGAACCTGCTGCTCGAGCGCGGCGCCAATCACGTGTCGGTGTGCACCCTGCTCGACAAGCCAGGCAAGCGCCGGACGGGGCTCAAGGCCGACTTCGTCGGCTTCGAGGCAGGCGACGAGTTCCTGGTCGGCTACGGCCTCGACTGGGCCCACCGCTTCCGCGGCCTGCCCTACATCGGCGTGGTCGAGCAGACGAAGACGGGATAGGTTTCCCCCTCCCCAGCTTCGCCGGGGAGGTGTCGCCGTCATACGTCGACGGGGTCATCGCTCATGTGGACCGCGGGCGTCTCGCCCCCTCTTCACATGAGCGGGCGAGACGCCCGCGGGCCGGAAGAAACAATACCCCACCCTCGGCGCGAGGCGCCGACACCCCCCGGCAGAGCCGGGGAGGAATCGTGAGATCAGTACGTCTTCAGCAACCGGTCGATGTAGTCGAGCTCGTCCTTGGGGCGCTGCTCGCCGGCGCGGCGGCGCAGCTCGTCGAGGATCTCGCGGCTGCGCTGGCGTTCGAGCTCGAGCGGCACCTTGTCGACGCCGGTGTCGACCGCGTCGCCGTAGTTGCCGTCGGAGCGGCCGAGCGGGTCGCGGTCCTCGCTGCGCCGCTCGCGCTCCTCGATCTCGGCGAGGTCCTGGCCGTTGCCCGGGCCGCGCTGGCGCATCGCCTCGGCCATGTCGCCCATGCCCTGCTGCAGGTTGTCGAGGGCGCGGCGCTGGGCGCGCGAGGCGTCGCGCGGGTCGCCGCGGCGCAGCGCGTCCTCGGCCTCGCGCATGTTGCGCTCGGCACGACCCAGCGAGTCGGGCATCGGCATGCCGTTCTCGTCGAGCCGCTTCATGAAGTCGCCGAGCTGGCGGCGCAGGCCTTCCTGCTGTCCGCGCTGCCCTTCGCCCCACTGGCCGTCGCCCGGCTGGTTGCCCTGGCCGCGCTGACCCTGCTGGCCTTGCTGACCCTGTTGGCCTTGCTGGCCCTGCTGGCCGCGCTGTCCCTGCTGGCCCTGGCGGCCCTGCTGCTGACGGCCCTCGCGCTCCGATTCGCCCAGCAGCTGGTTCTGCCGGCGCGACAGGCGGTCGAGCTGGTTCATCATCTCGCGGCCCTGCTGGTTGCCCTGGCCCTGCTGGCCGCGCTGGCCCTGCTGACGCTGCTGGTTGGGGCCGGCCATCATCGGCGTGGCGTTCTCCATCATCTTGCGCAACTCTTCGAGCAGCCGCTTGGCCTCCTCGCGCTGGCCGTTCTTCGCCATCTCGCGAATCTTGTCGAGCATGCGCTGCAGGTCGTCGCCGGTGATGGTGTTGTTGGGATCCATCTTCTCCGCCTGCTCCTGCATGCGGCGGCGCTCTTCCGGATCCTTCATCTTCTCGGCGAGCTCCTTCTGCCATTTCGCCATGGCGTCGTAGAGCTGCTGGATCAGTCGCTCGATCTCCTCGTCGCCCGCGTTGCGCTGCACGGCGTCGCGCAGCTCCTGGCGGGCCTGCTCAAGCGCCCGCTCGGCGTCGGACATCGCCCCGCCCTCGAGGCGCATGGCGAGATCCCACAGGAGCTTCTGGGTCTCGGTGATCACGGGCTTGTCGCCGTCCTGGGCGAGCTTCGTCGCGCCGAGCTTGAGCCCGAGCTGCACCACCGGATCGTTGCGATAGCTCTCCGGCTTGCCGTGGATCATGCGCATGCCGTCGACGACGTCGGGGCGATAGCCCTTGGGATCGCGCGTCAGCGCCTTGCGCAGCACGATCAGCGCGCGCGCCGTCGGATCGTTGAACACCCGCTCGGGCAGCAGGAAGGTCTCGACCGAGCTGCGGCCCTTCTGGCCGAGCGCGTCGGTCGCGAACAGCATGACCGTGACCTTCAGCCCGGCCCACGGATGGCTGGTCAGGTCGCGCACGAAGCTGTCGCCGACTTTCTTGGAGTTGCCGGCCACCGGCAGGTCGAGCCGGATGACCTCTGGTTCCTCGTCGGCGGCGAGCGCCTCGTCGCCCAGCGCGCTGCCGTGCAGGCGGATCTGCAGCTGCACGCCGGTGACGCCGAAATCGTCGCCGGCGATGTACTCGACCTTGGTTGACCACTTGTCGACGCCGATCGGCTTGGCAAACTCGATGGTCGGCGCCAGGTCGGGAATGACATGCAGCTTCCAGCGCGCCTGCTCGTCGCCGCGCGCCTGCAGGACGATCTGGCTGCCCTCGGTGATGACCTGCTCGATCTGGTACTTGCCCTTGCCGACCGTGTTGAACTCGGCCGGCGCACCGCCGCCTTCGATCACCAGCTGGGGCGGCTTGCGGCCGCGCACGTCGTCGACGAAGCCGGCGAGCTTGCTGCCCACGGGTACGCGCAGCAGCTTGTCGCGATCGGCCATGTCGAGATAGATCGGCGGCTTGCCGGTATAGGCCGGCGGCGCGATCCACAGATTGGCGACCACCGGCGGCGGCGGCGGAAAGGCCGGCGTGACGGCGGCAGCCATGCGATCGACGCGCCAGCCGCCGGCACTGGCGAAGGCGACGATCAGCACCAGGAGCGGCACGAAGCGCAGCGCCCACTTGTCGAGGATGGCGAGACCGGGATGGGCCGGCTTGTTGTTGAGCGCCGCCAGCCGCTCGGCCTCGCGACGGCGATGAGCCTCCCACAGGGCGGTCGCCATCGAATCGCCGGCGCCGGTCGCCAAGCGATCCTGCACCGCGACCAGGGGACGATGGGGCACGCCGCTGTCGCGCTCGAGGCGGCGCACCGCCTCCTCGCGGCCGGGCCAGGTGAAGCCGCGCAGCTCCCACCACGCCAGGGTCCCGAAGGCGATCGCCAGCACGGCCAGCAGGCCCGTATGGACCCACGGGTCGAGGCCGGCGAACAGGTCGAAATGGGCGGCCGCCACGAACAGGGCGACATAGCCGAGCAGCGGCACGAGCCGGGGCCACAGGCTCTCCCAAGCCAGGGCCATGCGGGCCACGCCGATCTTGCGGGCCACGCCGGGCGCTGCGATCTGGGTGGTCTGGCTGGCGTCCATCGCCGTCCTCTCTGTTTCTGACGGTCTATCTCTGACACGGGGCGCCCGGGGGCGTGGGCGCTAAGGCTTCGTCGGCTCCATCCAGGGCGGAAACCGCTCGGCGGAGAGCATCTCCTCGATCGAAGGCCTCGGCCGGATCACCGCAAACCGCGTGCCATCGACCATGACCTCCGGCGCCTGCGGGCGGGTGTTGTAGGCCGAGGCCATCACCGCGCCATAGGCACCGGCCGAGCGTATCATGACGAGGTCTCCCGCAGCCAGTGGGGGCAGATCACGGTTCTGCGCGAGGTAGTCGCCCGATTCGCAGATCGGCCCGACAATGTCACAACGGATCGTGGCGGCATCGCGGCGCTCCTTGACCGGCACGATGTCGTGCCACGCCTCGTACAACGTCGGCCGGATGAGATCGTTCATGGCCGCATCGACGATGACAAAGGTCTTCGCCGCGCCGGGCTTCACCAGGATGACCTCGCTCACCAGCACGCCCGCCTCGCCGACCAGGCGGCGGCCCGGCTCGAAAGTCAGCTCGCAGCCCAGCCCCTCGGTTTCGCGGGCCACCATTGCAAGAAAGTCGGGGATCGAGGGCGGCTTCTCGTCGGCATAGACGATGCCCAGGCCGCCGCCGATGTCGAAGCGGTCGATGGCATGGCCGTCGGTCCTGAGCTGGCCGATCAGCTCGCGCACCCTCACGATGGCGCTGCGGTAGGGCTCGAGCGAAGTGAGCTGCGAGCCGATGTGCATGGCGACGCCGACCACCCGCAGATTGGGCAGCCGGCCGGCCAGGGCGTAGGCCTCGCGGGCAAGGTCGATGTCGATGCCGAACTTGTTCTCCTTGCGGCCGGTTGTGATCTTTGCGTGAGTCCCGGCATCGACGTCGGGATTGACCCGGATGGTGATGTCGGCGGCCACGCCGAGCTGGCCCGCCACCGCGTTCAGCGTCTCGAGCTCGGCCGAGCTTTCGACATTGATCTGGCCGACGCCGGCCTGCAGCGCCGCCATCAGCTCCGACGCCTTCTTGCCGACGCCGGAATAGATGATGCGTCCGGCCGGGATGCCGGCCGCCAGCGCGCGATGCATCTCGCCCACCGAGACGATGTCGGCCCCTGCCCCCAGCTCGCCGAACAGGCGGACGACGGCCAGGTTGGAGTTGGCCTTCATGGCGTAGCAGACGCGGGCGTCCATGCCCCTGATGCCGTCGGCGAACTCGCGCCACGCCGCGCGCAGCGCGCCGGCCGAATAGCAGTAGAACGGCGTGCCGACCTGGGCCGCGATGGTGGCCAGCGCCACGCCCTCGGCGTGCATGGCGCCGTCCCTGTAGGTGAAGAAGCTCATCGATTGCGTCCCAGGAAGCGACGGCGGGCGTCCTGCACGGCGCGCGCAACATTGACAGGCGCCGTGCCGCCCAGGCTCTTGCGGGCATTGACCGAGGCTTCGACCGTCAGCACGCCGAACACCCCGCGATCGATCTTGGGCTCGACCGCCTGCATCTCGGCGAGCGTCAGCTTGTCGAGATCGACGCCCTTGGCCGCGGCGATGCCGACCAGCCGGCCCGTCACGTGGTGGGCCTGGCGGAACGGCAGGCCGACCTTGCGCACCAGCCAGTCGGCGAGATCTGTGGCCACCGAGTAGTCGGCCGCGGCGACGGCGCGCATGCGCTCGGGATTGGCCTTGAGGTCGCGCACCATGCCGGTCGTGGCGGCGACGCCGAGCTCGAGCGAATCGGCGGCGTCGAACAGCGGCTCTTTGTCCTCCTGCATGTCCTTGCCGTAAGTCAGCGGCAGGCCCTTCAGCACGGTGCACAGCGCCACGAAGGCGCCGACGATGCGGCCGACCTTGGCGCGCGTCAGCTCGGCGGCATCGGGATTGCGCTTCTGCGGCATGATCGAGCTGCCGGTGGTGAAGGCGTCCGACAGCGTGATGAATCGGAATGGCGCGCTGCACCAGATCACGATCTCCTCGGACAGCCGCGACAGGTGCACGGCGATCAGCGACGCCGCACCAATGAACTCGACCACGTAGTCGCGGTCCGACACGGCATCGAGCGAGTTGGCCATCGGCCGGTCGAAGCCCAGCGCCCTCGCGGTCTGGCGTGGGTCGATCGGATGCGGCGAGCCGGCCAGCGCCGCCGCCCCGAGCGGTGATTCGTTCAGCCGGGCGCGGCAGTCGCGGAGGCGGCTGCGGTCGCGCCCGACCATTTCGACATAGGCCAGCAGGTGATGGCCGAAGGTGATCGGCTGCGCCGTCTGCAGGTGGGTGAAGCCCGGCATGATGGTCGCGGCGTATTCCTCGGCGCGATCGATCAGGGCGGCCTGCAGGTCGGCCAGCATGGCTTCCAGCCGGTCGATGGTGTCGCGCACCCACAATCGCACATCGAGCGCGATCTGGTCGTTGCGCGAGCGCGCGGTATGCAGGCGCCCGCCGGCCGGCCCGATCAGCTCGGTCAGCCGCGCCTCGACGTTGAAATGGATGTCCTCGAGCCTGGTCGAGAACTTGAACCGGCCGGCCTCGATCTCCTCGCGCACCTGGGCGAGGCCGCGCTTGATGGCGCGTCCATCCTTGGCGGTCAGGATGCCGCGCTTGACCAGCATGTCGCAGTGCGCGAGCGAACCCGCGATGTCCTGTTGATAAAGCCGGCGGTCGAAGCCGATGGAGGCGTTGATCCGCTCCATGATTTCCGCCGGACCGCGCGCATAGCGGCCGCCCCACATGGTGTTGGAGCGGGTTGTCGCCTTGGAGGGCGTCGCCCCTCGCGCAGTCGTGTTCTTTCGTGCCATGAATATCAGCCAATGACTCTGTAGGAACGCGGTTTATGGCACATCCCGACCGACATTTCCTCACTGGCCGGCGCCGCCTGCTGGCGGTTGCCGCCGCCTCGGCCGTGCAATCGATCGCACAGCCGGCGCGGGCGCGCGCCGAGGTGTCGGCAAAGTTGGCCAGGGGCGCCATGGCGCGCTTCAAGATCACGAACCCGGCCAGGCTCGTGCCCAACCTCGAGTTCCTCGACGCCGACGACCAGCCGATGCGACTCAGCGACCTCAACGGCAAGGTGCGCCTGATCAACCTGTGGGCGACCTGGTGTGCGCCCTGCGTCAAGGAGATGCCGAGCCTCGACCGCCTGCAGGCGATGCTGCCCAGGAACCGGTTCGTCGTCCTGCCGATCTCGCTCGACGGTCCGTCCAAGCCCAAGGTCGCCCCCTTCTACAGGGATCAGAGCCTCGACCATCTCGGCATCTATTACGACAAGGGCAGGAAGGCGATGTCGACGCTCGGCGTCACCCTCCTGCCGACCTCGATCCTGGTCGATCCGGCCGGCCGCGAGCTCGGGCGGATCGAGGGCGACGCCGACTGGGACACGCCCGAGGGCATCGCGCTGATGAAGGCAGCGCTCGGCAACCAAGGCTGAAAATCAACAGGGACCGCGCGGTACCAGATCAGGCAATTTCGCGTCATCGGATCAGGGAACCTGGAGCAGCGGATCAGGGAGCTCGGCGCTTCGGGCGGACGCCGGAGCACGCCACGGTTGGCGGAGAGCGTCGCTCGCCAGCCCACGGAATAGAACGACCCCGGATTCTTGCGTTCGGTGCGTTCGGTGCGTTCGGAACCTTTCGAATCAAGGAGTTGGCCGAACGCAAGCGACCGTTCGGCAACGCCCTTTGCGTTCGGGACCGCCGTTTTGCGTTCGGGGTCATCCGACGCCTGCTCTGTCACGCCGTCGCCTCCCTCCTTCCTCGATCGGCCGCGGAGATTCGGCATCGAATTTTGCGTCATCTGCGTCACAGCGTCATTTGCCTTTGTCTTCAATGATTTGACCGTGACGCAACGGAAAGCCGTTGCGTCACCAGGGAGTCGGCTTGCGTCGGCAATGCTGGACACTGTCGCGCGATTCGATTCGCAGAGAAGCTTGCCGTCCCTGCTATCGCGACACCGCGTGGGCCGGCAGACAACGCAGCCGGGTTGGCTCGTCTCTGCTGCCACCATCCGTGCCCAAGGGCGGCTCGAGCGCAGCCAGCCGATCATCGGTAGTGATTGGAATTGGGGCTGGACCGGGTCGGGGCGCTCCGTTCTCCTGGCGATGCCCGGCAGCATTGCCATGCGCTACCCTTCGCGCAAGCGGGCCCAGCCCCAATCCAGTCCAAACCGACCGCTGCCAGTCATCGCGCCGGCATCTGAATCGTCACGGAAACAGCGGACTGCCGTACGGATAGAACTTCTTCAGGTCGACGTTGCGATACGGCAGCCCCTCGAGCCTCACCGTGCCCAGGAAGGGCTGCTCCGGCTCGACCAGCAGGATGGTCTTGGCGAAGCCGCTGTCGTCGAAGCCGCGGCGGAAGTGCACGCGTGACTTGATGGCGAATGCCTTGAACTGGCTGACGTCGAGGCCGAGCGCGCCGAGCGGCTCGGGCTCCATCACCTGGACGAGGTAGCGGCTCAGCACCAGCACGTTGTTGCGGCCGAACTGCACGACGACCCAGAGCTGGCCATGGCCTTCGACGGCATTCAGGACCGTGCCCTGAATGCGCACCGGCGTGCCGGCCGACTCGTCGGCCAAGCCACCGACCTCCATGTCGAATGGTTCGCCCGCCTTCACGCCGCGCGCCTTCAGGGCGTCGCTCGTCCGCGCATCGGCGATGGTGGCGATCAGCGTGTCGGACAGGTCCTGGGCGATGATCTCCTTCAGGAGCCAAGTCGCCGATCCCGAGCGGTCGCTGTGATCGGCCAGCACGATGGGCGTGGCGCCTCGCGCCATCGCCTCCTTGGCGAGTCGGACGCCCTCCGGAATGAGATGAACCCTGGTCGACCCGAGCAGCGCCTCGCGCCGGCGCCACGCGGCCGCCGCCATGTCGTCGGCCGCCTTGCGCGCCAGGTCGGGCTTGCCGTTGGTCATCACCTGGAAGGTCATGCCGACATCGGGCACGTCGGCGAAGGGAAAGCCGAAGAAGAAATTGACGTAGAGATCAGGCTCGCGCGCCTCCCAGACGAGCGCCCGCTGCACCAGGTCCATCCACGGCGAGGCGCCGGTCCATTGCAGGACGGTCGCCGAGAGGATCGGCACGCGTCGCGTCACGGTGGCCGGCGCGTAGTCGCCGCGGATCGCCCGCACCAGCATGCGCGCCGCCCGTTCACCCTGCAGGTGGCTGTCGTAGTGAGGAAAGTACTTCACCGTGAAGGCCATGTCGGCGTGGCGCAGGAATTCCTCGTCCTCGTTGCCGTGCGGATCGAAGGTGCCGACGATGAAGGCACCCTGCCCCACGACCGCGCGCACCCGCCGGGCCAGATCCGCCTCGGGCCGCGCCACGCCGCGCACCGCCATGGCGCCGTGCAGCGCCAGGTAGATTCCGTCGAACGGTCCCTGGGCCCACAACCCGTCGATCATGCGGCTGACGAACGTCTCGTAGGCCTCCTCCGTCACCCAGCCCGACCCGGTTCCGGTCTTCGGCCATAGCGGCGACTCGATGCCGACCAGATCGACGCCGTCGTGCTCGCGCGCCACCTTGACGAAGCCGCCCATGTAAGAGCGCGGATCGTGCGCCAGCAGCGCCTCGCCGCTCGCCGGCGAGCGCTCGTAGATGAAATCCTGAAGCGTCGTGTCGTTCGGCAGGAAGGTCACCGTCTCGTGGGCGAAATACAGGACGGCAATGCGGATCGGCCGATGAGCCATGTGAATTTTCCTTGCGCGGACAGGACGGGAAGCCAACTCTCGCGCGACATCCCGGAGGAAACAAATGACAAAGCGGGTGATCGACGCGGACGGCCACATCTGCGAGCCGCCGGTACTGTGGAACGACTACGTCGAGAAGCGCCACCGCGCCGACACGATCCGCATCGAGCGCGATCCCGACGGTTGCGACTGGCTGTCGATCAACGGGACGATCCGCCGCAACCTCAGGCCGGCCGCAGCTTGCGTGCCCTGGGGCATGGACGATCCCGACCAAGTGCCAACCTGGGACGACATCCTGCCCGGCTCGTATGACGGCGGCGCGCGCGTTGGCGTGCTCGACGAGGAAGGCATCGAGCGCGCCCTGCTCTTCCCCTCGCTCTACCTGCTGGCCGGCGACATCGAGGATCCCGCGGTCGCCGCGGCGGCCTGCCATGGCTACAATGAATGGATCGCCGACATGTGCCGCGATGGTCGGGGCCGGCTGAGCGCGGTCGGGATCGTGCCGCTGCAGAGCGCGGAGGCGGCGCATCGCGAGGTCGCCCACATCGCCAGGCTCGACCTCAAGGGCGTCTGCTTCCGCCCGGAACGGTACAAGGGGCTGGCGCTCTACGACCAATCGCTAAGACCGTTCTGGGACGCAGTGGCCGGCGAGGGGTTGTTCGCCGCGGTGCACGGCAGCTTCGGCGCCCTGATGCCGAGCTTCGCTACCGGCCGCTACGACAACCTCTTCTTCAGCCACATGATCTGCCATCCGTTCGAGCAGATGGCGGCCTGCCTCGACATCGTCGCCGGCGGCGTGCTCGAGCGCCATCCCGGCCTGCGCGTCGCCTTCCTCGAATCGGGATTGGGCTGGCTGGAGTACTGGCTCGACCGGCTCGACGGCCATTTCGACTCGATGGGCCAGCACGTGCCGTGGCTGAAGCACAAGCCGAGTGAGCTGTTCCGCGAGCAGTGCTTCATCTCGATCGAATCGGACGAGGCCAATCGCCTGCCCCGGCTTGCCGAGATGGGCCTCGAGCAGTGCATCCTCTGGGGCGCCGACTATCCCCACTACGATTGCACCTATCCCGGCGCGGTGCATGACCTCGAGGAGCACCTGGCTCCGCTGCCGGCGGGACTGGCCGACGGCGTGCGTTGGCGCACGGCAGAGCGGTTTCTGGGGTTGGCGTGACACTCATGGCTGGGACCGCGCCACAAGAGGCGAAGTAAACTCCGCCGTAAGTGGCACTCTTCTGATCGATCGCGCAACCGCATGAGCGCCACTGGAGTGGCGCGCTCATAGGCGCTAACTTAACTTACAAGGGACCTCACCCTGAGGAGCGGCCTGGAGGCCGCGTCTCGAAGGGTCGGCAACAAATCCGATGTTGCAACACCGCTATTCCAGCGATCTGGTCTGTCGCGCATCCTTCGAGACGGTCGCTACGCGACCTCCTCAGGATGAGGACTTTGCTGGACCGCCCAAAGTTAGCACCTATGAGTGGCGCGCTCCCAGCAATGATCACTCCGGCACGTGGATCATGCGCTTGATGTGCTTGAGGTTGGCCACGATGGTGAAGGTCATGATCACCAGCAGCGACCACGAGCTCCATTTGGCGACGTGGACCAATGTCCAGGCGCCGAGCTGGTTGGGATAGCGCCAGATACCGAAGAACGTCGCTGCGTTCTCGGCCAGCCAGATGAAGAAGCCGATCAGCACGAAGGCCAGCAGCAGGGGCATGCTGCGGTCGCGGTCGAACGGCCGGAAGACGACGGTGGCGCGCGCGTAGAGGCCGAGCACGCAGGCGGCGATGTACCAGCGATAGTCGCCGATGAAATGGTGGGTGAAGAAGTTGGCGTAGATTGCGACCGCGACCAGCCAGGCCATCCAGTACGGCGGATGGTGGCGGATGCGCAGATCGAACAGGCGCCATGCCTGGATGATGTAGCTGCCGACCGCGGCATACATGAAGCCCGAGAACAGCGGAACGCCGAACAGCTTGGTGTAGGCGAAGTCGGGATAGCTCCACGACTGGATGCCGCTCGAGGTCTTGAAGACCTCGAGCAGGAACCCCAGCGCATGGAACAGGCAGATCGCCTTTACCTCGTCCCAGGTCTCGAGCCTGGCCCACACCATCCACGCCTGGACCACCAGGGCGAAGACCAACAGCACGTCATAGCGCGGCACGCCCCACAGGCCGGTGCGCGGCACGGTGAAGACGGCAAGGAAGAACAGGCCGGCGAACAGGCAGGCGCGCGCTTCCTTGATGCCGAAATAGAGGAACTCGACGGCGAACCGGCGGAAACCCGCCAGGCGCTCGTCGGCGCGCGGCTCGAGAAGCTGGCGGTCGAGCCATTGCACCGGGCCGACCGCGACCAGGGCGAGAGCGCGCATGCTGGCGGCTCAGCCGCCACCGACCTCGCAATGCTTGCCCATTTCCTTGCAGATGTGCAGCACCGCCTGGACCACCAAGGAGGCCGTCGGCCCCTCGCCCTGTCCGGCGTGGCCGGCGATCAGGAGCTGCGAGACATCGTCGCTGAACGGGACCACGTTCAGCGTCGCCAGGCGATCGCCCTCGGCGACCTGCAGGCGACGCTGGCCAGGATCCTCCGACACCACGCGTACGGCCGGGTTCCCGCGCGCCGTCTGGACGGCCGTTGCGAAGACACGGTCGGCTGGCGCTTCGAGAATCACCGTCGCGAAATCGTAGCCCGTGCGACCGCCCTGCTGGTTGGCCTCCGCCATGTGATGAATGCGGCCGATCGCGCGGCGCGCGAGCATCACCCATTGCGCCTGCGCCGGTCCGACAGGAAGGACCGAGAGCACCGTGCCGACCAGCACCGTCAGCACGACCGAAAGACGCAACGTACCAGAGTTCATTGGATCACCCCCGTGTCGGCGAGACATCATGGCGTCGATTGCGGCCGAATCGCGGATGCACTCAGGTCGACGACGACTGTGGTTCCTATCATCGCATCAGCAAGGCGCAGCCAGACGGCGAATCCCGCGGCCAGGTGGCCTGGATGGACCAGGGGTACGGCCATGAAGCGCGATCAGATCATCGCCACCTTGAAAGCAGCCGAACCGGAGCTGCGCAAGCGCGGCATCCGGCATGCGGCGCTGTTCGGTTCGATCGCGCGCGGCGAAGAGCGGCCCGACATCGACATTCTGGTCGAGTTCGAGCCAGGTGAAGAGGGCTCCGTCTACGACTATGTGCGACTCAAGGAATATGTGGCGGGACTGTTCGAGGGGCCGGTCGATGTGATTGATCGGAACGCGCTCAAGCCTCACTTGCGCGCACCCGCCGCGCGCGACACCGTGTATGCCTTCTGAGAGGGAAAGCGGTACGCTCCGCGAGATCCTTCGCAACATCGAGCTCGCCGAGCAGGTCGCGGGAGGTCACACGTTCGAAACCTTGCAATCTGATGAGAAGACGCTCTATCCGCTCGTGCGGAGCCTGGAAATCATCTCCGAAGCTTCCCGCAGGCTCTCTGGAGCCGAAGAAGCCCCGGCACGGCGACAACCACGAACTGCCCCCGACGGATCAACGCTCTGGCCAATCACGCACGCTGTCGATGAACTTCATGAGTTCATCGCCCGCCGCGACCGCCCGAGCCTGACGTCGGCACTTGGCGGCAAATCCTGGCGCACGCGTAGCAGGAACCCAAATCTGCAACGGTCGCAGCGCAGCTAACCGCATGCGCTGGCGATAGTCAGCCATGCGCTCGGGGACGGACGAGGGCTTGGGACGTGTGCGAGGCATCGATTTGCAACATGCAACCGCAAAGGCGCCGCCCCCGCCAGCGGCACTACCGCGTCGGGACCGGACGCTCGCTCGAGTAGTCGTAGAAGCCGCGCTTGACCTTGCGGCCGATCCAGCCGGCCTCGACGTACTTCACCAGCAGCGGGCACGGGCGGTACTTGGAATCGGCCAGGCCCTCGTGCAGGACCTGCATGACCGACAGGCAGGTGTCGAGGCCGATGAAGTCGGCAAGCTCGAGCGGGCCCATCGGATGGTTGGCGCCGAGCTTCATGCCGGTGTCGATCGCCTCGACATTGCCGACGCCTTCATAGAGCGCGTAGACCGCCTCGTTGATCATCGGCAGCAGGATGCGGTTGACGATGAAGGCGGGAAAATCCTCGGCATTGACCGGCTTCTTGTCGAGCTTCACCACCACGTCGCGCACGGTGCGGAAGGTCTCCTCCTCCGTCGCGATGCCGCGGATCAGCTCGACCAGCCCCATCAGCGGCACCGGGTTCATGAAGTGCATGCCCATGAACTTGCCGGGCCGGTCGGTCACCGAGGCGAGCCGGGTGACCGAGATCGACGAGGTGTTGGTGGCCAGCAGCACGTTGGGCGGCAGGCCGTCGCACAGCTTCTTGAAGATGTCGCGCTTGACCGCCTCGTTCTCGGTCGCCGCCTCGACGACCAGATCGCAATCGGCGAACTGCTTGTAGTCGAGGCCGGGCGAGATGCGCCGCAGCGCCGCGTCCTTGTCGTCGGGACGGATCATGCCGCGGCCGATCTGGCGGTCCATGTTGCGGCCGATCGACTCCAGGCCCTTGTCGAGATGCGCCTGGTCGACATCGGCCAGGCGGATGTCGAAGCCCTTGAGCGCGCAGACATGGGCGATGCCGCTGCCCATCTGGCCGGCACCGATGACGCCGATGCGCTTGATCATGACGCGATACTCCGCGCTACTTCTTTTCGACCGCGGCGATCAACTCGGGAACGATCTGGAAAAGATCGCCGACGATGCCGTAGTCGGCGACCTGGAAGATCGGCGCCTCCTCGTCCTTGTTGATCGCGACGATGGTCTTGCTGTCCTTCATGCCGGCGAGGTGCTGGATGGCGCCGGAGATGCCGATGGCAATGTAAAGATCGGGCGCCACGACCTTGCCGGTCTGGCCGACCTGGTAGTCGTTCGGCACGTAGCCCGCGTCGACCGCGGCGCGGCTGGCGCCGAGGCCCGCACCGAGCTTGTCGGCCAGCGATTCCAGCATCTTGAAGTTCTCGCCGCTCTGCAGGCCGCGGCCGCCGGAAACCACGATCTTGGCGCTGGTAAGCTCGGGCCGCTCGCTCTTGGAGAGCTCGGCGCCGACATAGGACGCGAGGCCGCCGGCTCCGGTGCCGGCGATCTTCTCGACCGGCGCCGATCCGCCGCCCGCCGCCGCCTTGAAGTTGGTCGGACGGATGGTGACGATCTTGATCTTGTCGGCGGTCTGCACCGTCGCCATGGCGTTGCCGGCGTAGATCGGCCGCACGAACGTGTCGGGCGATACGACCTTGATGGCCTCCGAGACCTGGGCGACGTCGAGCAGCGCGGCGACGCGCGGGGCGATGTTCTTGCCCACCGAGTCGGCCGCCATCACGACGTGGCTGTAGCCGGGCGCCAGCTTGACCACCAGCGGCGCCACGTCCTCGGCGACCCAGTTGGCGTAGGCCGCATCCTCGGCCTCGAGAACCTTTGCGACGCCCTGGATGGCGGCAGCCGACTTGGCCGCTTCGCCGGCGTTGCTGCCGGCCACCAGCACGTGAACCTCGGAATCCATCTGCGCGGCAGCCGCCACGGCGTTCGCGACATTGCTGCGAACGTTCTTGCCATCATGCGCGGCAACGACGAGCACGGCCATGTCAGATCACTCCCGCTTCGTTCTTGAGCTTGTCGACCAGCTCGGCGACCGTCTTCACCTTGATGCCGGACTTGCGCTTGGGCGGCTCCTCGACCTTGAGCGTCTTGAGGCGCGGCGCGACGTCGACGCCGAGCTTGTCGGGCGCCAGGGTCTCGATCGGCTTCTTCTTCGCCTTCATGATGTTGGGCAGCGAGGCGTAGCGCGGCTCGTTGAGGCGCAGGTCGGTGGTGATCACGGCCGGCAGCTTGATCTTGATGTTCTCGAGGCCGCCGTCGACCTCACGCTTCACCTCGGCGCTGCCGTCCGCCAGGTTCAGCTTGTTGGCGAAGGTGCCCTGCGACCAGCCGAGCAGGGCAGCCAGCATCTGGCCGGTCTGGTTGGAATCGTCGTCGATCGCCTGCTTGCCGACGATCACCAGGCCGGGCTGCTCCTTGTCGACCACCGCCTTCATCAGCTTGGCGACCGCGAGCGGCT
>NZ_JBFWZI010000009.1:0-4525 GCF_050185545.1 Reyranella sp.
CCTAAATCCGTGAGTTAGGAGTTGCGCGAAGTGAGCAAGTCGTTGGAATGGCAGGATAATGGCCCATCCAATGAGGATAGAACGTGCGACCCGGCGGGTGCAGCACGGGAAGGTTGAAGTTCCGGCGGCGGAGGCGGTGATCGCCGACACGTTCGCCGGCCGGGTTCACGTGGAATGGGATGAGGCGGCGGCGGTGACGCCGCTGGGTCAGTTGCCGTTTTTCGTGGAGTTTTTGAAGCAGGCGGGTCTGTTCGACGCGTGGGTTGCGGGCAGCCCGTTGCGGTTCACGAGTCCGAATGCGCCGGCCAAGCGCGACGTGCTGGGCACGGCGCTGCTGGGTGTGCTGGCTGGGTGCTGGCGTTACGCGCATCTGACAGCGCTGCGAGGCGATGTGGTGAATCCGCAGCTCCTGGGGATGCGCGGTGTGGTGAGCGAGGATGCGGTGCGTCGCGGCCTGAAGTCGATCGGGCGGTCGGCTGGCGAGGAGTGGATGTGCGAGCATCTGCTGCATTGCGTGCGGCCGCTGCTGGGCGAGCCGTGGATCCTGGATGTCGATACGACGGTGAAGCCGCTGTACGGTCATCAGGAAGGGGCGGAGGTTGGCTACAATCCGCACAAGCCGGGGCGTCCGTCGCACAGCCTGCATACCTACGTGATGGCCAACCTGCGTCTTGTGCTGGACGTCGAGGTTCGCGGCGGCAAGCAGCACGCCTCGCGGCATTCGCAAGACGGGTTGTGGCGTCTTCTGAAGGCCCTGCCACGATCGATGTGGCCGCGCCTGGTGCGGGGCGACAACAACTGGGGCAGCGATCTGGTGATGCGGCGCTGCGAGGAGGAGGGCTTGGCGTATCTGCTGCGGCTGCGGCTGACGGCGAACGTCAAGCGGGCGCTGGATCGGGCGATGTCGGAGCTGGGCTGGGCGCAGGCGGGACAAGGCTGGCAGGGCAAGGAGGCGTGGCTCAAGCTGGACGGCTGGGGCCGCGCCCGGCGGGTGATCCTGCTGCGCCGGCGGCTGAAGGGAGCGGTGTCGGCGGCTCGCAACGAGCGCGGGCAGCTGGCGCTGGGGTTCGCCAATGTCGAGACCGACGGGCCGGTGTGGGAGCATGGCGCCCTGGTGACCTCGCTGAGCGAGGAGATTCTGAGCTTCGGCCAGCTCTACCGCGATCGTGCCGACTGCGAGAACGTCTACGACGAGATGAAGAACCAATGGGGCTGGGGTGGCTTCACGACGCAGGATCTGGCGCGCTGCCAGCTGATGGCCCGCATCGTGGCGCTCGCCTATAACTGGTGGACCCTGTTCGCCCGTCTGGCCGAGCCCGATCGGCATCGCGAGGCGATCACCGCCCGGCCGCTGATGATGCATGCCATCGCCCGCCGCACCGAGCATGCCGGTCGCACTACCCTCACCATCACCAGCACGCACGGCGACTACAACCAGGTGAAGCGCGCCTATCGACGCATCGCTCGCTTCTTCGCCGACCTGCGGTCAACTGCGGAGCAGTTGACGCCGCTGCAGCGGCTCTACCGCATTCTCAGCGAGGCGATGCGCCATTTCCTCAACGGCCGGCTCCTCCGCGCGCCCCCTGCCATACAGGCCGGGTGACACGAACCAGTGGAAAATCTGCCCAACGCCTCCGTCCTCGACGCAGGTGCAACTCCCGTTTTTAGGATGACCCCTCCGTCCGCGAAGACGCCGACACCTCCCCAGCAAAGCTTAGCGAAGCTGGGGAGGAGGAAGATTCTCAATCCCACGCCGCGTCGATGATGCGGCCGTCTTCCGACAGCACCAGGGTCAGGCGGTTGGGATCGAGGACATAGCTCGCAATGCCGTCGGTCGGCTTGATGATGCGCAGCGTGTAGGGCAGGTCGGCCTCGCGCACCGAGTTGTCGGCCGTGGCGCCGGCCGGCGGGTTGGCGCCCTTGGCGATGAAGTACTTGCCCTTGCACTTGGCGCAATCCTCCTTGGGCGCCGGAGTCTCGGCGTAGCCGGGCAGGGTCTTGAGCGCGACCACGTTGTTGCCGGCGCGCACGCGCACGCCCTTGTAGGGATGGCCAGCCTCGACCGGCAGGAGAGCCTCGACCGGCATGAACGGGCCGAGCGGCGCGGCGCCGCCCGGGGCGCTGGCTTGGAATACGAGGTCGAGCACGCCGTCGAGCGGCTGACCCTGGGTGATCGGCAGCAGGTGCGGCTGGCCCCAGCCGCCCGACGTCACCAGGCCGCGCGCCCGAATGATGTCGAGGCCGCCGGCCCGGTCGGAGCGCAGCACCTCCACGCTGGTCACGACGATCACCGGTGCCGAGGGGCCGCTTCCCGGCGGGGCGCCGGAGGGCGGGCTGGCGTAGCCCAGCGGCGGGCCGCCCTGCTGGCCCGGCGGCGGACCGGATTGCTGCGGCTGCTGGCTCGAGGCGGGAACGCCGAGCAGGGTGGCGGCCAGGAGGCTCGCGACGGACAGGAATTTCGATCGGGTCATGACATCCTCGACGACGGTGCGGCGGCCTCGTTGGCCGTTGGGGAATTCGTTGGCACGGCCTGGCGGGCATCGTGTGCCAGCCAATCCTCCTCGAGACGATCGTAGGCCTCGAGGATCAGGTCGGTCGGCACCATCTGCGTCAGCGTGCAGAACGACGTCGCGGTGCCGGTGAACGAGCCGTTCTCGAACAGCTTGTTGACCGGCGCGCCGGCGCCGCAGATGGCGAAATACTCGCAGCTCGCCTGGCAGGCACGCACGCCGACTTGAATGTCGCGATAGAGCGCCGAGCGCACGCAGGCCTCGTGGATCTCGGCCAGCGAGTCGACGTTGATGTTGCCCAGCAGGAAGTCGCCGTATTTCTCGTTCTTCATGCCGAGCAGCTCGGGCGAGAAGCTCGACACGTTGCCGTAGCTGTCGACATTGATCATGGCGAGCGGCTCGGTCTGGATGTTGCGCGCGGGCTCGCCGTCCGGGCGGAAGATGCGCGGCAGGGTGTGGTCGATCTCGCGCACGAATTGGACCTTGCCGCTGGCCCGCGCACGATGCCAGAAGCGACGCAGGAACGCCGCGAACCGGGTGCGCAGATCGGGGCCTTCGCCGCCGGCGGTGAACAGGTCGGAGACGTAGTCGCCCTCCGACTCCTCGACATTGAAGCAGACCTTGTCGATGCCTTCGCTGATGTAGAAATCGAGCAGCTCGTCGGGCTTCGCGATGGTCTCGTTCGATACCACCGACAGCACGTGGAACGGCACGCCGTTGGCCTGCAGGCAGTGAATGCCAGCCAGCGTCTTGTCGAAAGTGCCCTTGCCGCTGCGCGTCTTGCGCCTGGCATCGTGCACCTCGCGCGGGCCGTCGATGCTGACGCCGATGCCGACATCGCACGCGAGGAAGAACTCGCACCAGGCGTCGTTGATCAGGGTCGCATTGGTCTGGAAGGAATGCTTGACCTGGATCGTCGGTGGCCGCAGGCGCTCGATCGTGGCGAAAGCCTCGCGATAGAACGAGATCGGTGCGGCGAGCGGCTCGCCGGCGTGCCAGAGCACGATCATCTGCCTATCGCACCAGCCCGAGCCGAACACCTCGCTGAACAGCCGGGTGACGGTCGTTTGCTCCATGACGTGCTTGTTGGCGCGGTCGGGCAGGTAGCAATAGGTGCAGTCGATGTTGCAGAAGCCGGTCGGCTGCACCACGACCATGCTGATCTGGGGCATGTCGACCTGGGGCATGCCGATCTTTGGCCTGCTGAATTGAGGCCGATCGGGCACGCCCGCCGGCGGCTTCGCGACAGACGGCGCTTCGGTCACGTGCCTACCAGTTGTGCCAGCCGTTGTGCCAATTGCCCCAGCCGCCATTGTGCCAGCCGTTGCCCCAGCCGCCGTTGTGCCAGCCGCCGTTGCCCCAGCCGCCATTGTGCCAGCCGCCGTTGCCCCAGCCGCCGTGCCAGCCATGCCAGCCCCATCCGCCATGCCAGCCGTTGCCCCACCAGGCGAGCTGGGTCTCGGGATCGATGGCGACGAAGGGCTTGCCGTCGCGGCCATATTGCTCGAGGGCGTCGGACACGGAACCGCGAATGGTCTCCAGGCGCTTGGCCACGTCGCCCTGCTTGCGAGCCTTGGGCTCGCCGGAGGACAGCGCCGCAGCGGCATCGACCGAGGCCAGGCTGACCGACATGCCGAGCGCTCCGGCGGGAAGCAACGCAGCCAGGTAGCGGGTCGAACGACGATCATGAGCCATGCAATTCCCTCCCGACGAGAGTACGTTACCTGCACCTGCGAGACGCTCGCAAACAAAAAGAGCGCATTCCCGGAGGAGTGACCGATGTCCGACGTGCAGGCGTTACACTTCGACGACGATGGCGAGACTCCGAACAATTCGCGACTGCCCTTGCTGCTTTATCGCGGCGCCGTGAACGTTGCCGGCGAGCGCGATCCGGCCGTGCCGTTCGAGCGCGCCTTCGCCCGGAACGGCTGGCCCGACGGCTGGCGCAACGGCATCTATCCCTTCGTGCACTTCCACACCACCGCGCACGAGGTGCTGGGCATCGCGCGCGGCCG